>NZ_JAMAWN010000041.1:0-15388 GCF_023713305.1 Psychrobacillus sp. MER TA 171
CATTCGTCTAAATCAGTTCTTTTCATATGAAGCACCTCCTGTTGGTTAGTTTTCTATACCAACCTCGAGGGTTTTTATAAACTTCTTAACTTGATAGCTATGTCATCCCGTAGGAGTCGCCGTCTGGCGCTCCAATCAATAAATGGGAACAGCTTTAGCATCGGTAAAGCGCTAATCTATTTACTCGCATAAACAAAGGTGAAAAACTGTCACCAACCTCAATTTCCTCATCTATTTATGTTTTTAATAGCCATTTGAATGTTCCTTTTTTTATGTTTGCAGTCACTATAAAAAAGAATTGTTAGTCAAAATCAACCAATAACTTTAACAAAGCTTTTATTTATATCAAGAGTTACCTTTCTAATAATTGATAAGTGACCATAGCCTTACCAACTAATTGTTTATCGTGGAAAACCTCAATATCCATCTTCGCTACTTTCCTACTCATTTCTAATACCCTTACTTGGATGCGCAGAATACTTTCTAATTGAATAGGCTTAGTGAAATAAATCGTCATGTTTTCAACGACAGATTCACCGCGCTTTTTAATTTTTAACGCTTGTGCTCCTGTCTCTGTTAAAAGGATTGCAACGGCCCCATAAGACATCGCCCCGTAATGGTCCGTCATTTGTGGAGTCACGACAAATTCAAACATAAACTCCTCAGATGAAACTACTTTAATCTGCTGCTTTACTATATCATCAATCGTTTCACCGTTTTGTGGCTGTCGAGAAGCAGCCTGCAAGGCCTTTAATACATCCTGCCTACTGATGACACCTTCTAAATAATTGCTCTCTTTTACAACAGGAAGAAGGTCTATTCCTTCCCAAATCATACGATGGCTAGCAGAAGCAACGCTCGTTTTCATCGTAATAGCAATAGGATTCTTCGTCATAACCTTTTCAATCATCTCATTGCTATTTCTTCCGATGACATCACGAGCCGTCACTATTCCAACGAGCTTATTGGATCGATCTACTACAGGGAATCCCCCATGAGAGGTCATATTATTTAAATCTCTGTATTGTTTTACAAGGTCTGTTGCGTATAAATAAGACGTCTCTTCTAGTGGTACATATATATCCTCAATTAGTAAAACGTCTTTCTTAATAAGCTGGTCGTCAATCGCTCGATTAATCATCGTGGCAACTGTAAAGGTATCATAGCTCGTGGATATAACCGGAAGTTCTAGCGCATCAGCTAATTTTTTTGTGTTCTCCAAAACATCAAAGCCACCCGTGATTAATACTGCAGCTCCAGCCTTTAAAGCAGTCTCATGTACCTTCAACCGATTACCTACGATCAATAGATTGCTTGGCTCTACGTAGCGCATCATATCATCTAGCTGCATGGCACCAATAACGAATTTGTTCAATGTCTTGTATAGCCCAGCTTTACCACCAAGTACTTGTCCATCTACTATATTAACTACCTCTGCAAATGTAAGACGTTCGAAGTGCTCTTTTTTCTTAAGCTCTATACGAATCGTACCCACTCGTTCAATAGTACTAACTATCCTTCTATTTTCTGCTTCCTTAATGGCTCTATAAGCTGTTCCTTCACTTACCGATAAATCTTTTGCAATTTGCCTAACCGATATTTTATCACCAACGGGAAGGTTTTCAATGTAAGCTAAAATCTGCTCATGTTTTGTTGTCATGTAGTCACATCCAAACGTTAGTTATACGCTTATTGTAACACATTTTAATAATTTTCTTATCCTAGGAGAGTGCAACAAATTCTCCAGCTGAAAGTATTTGAACTTCTGCCTTTTTAACTAAGCTTTCAAAGTACTTTGGATCCTGTTTGATAGGTGGAAAAGTATTGTAGTGAATAGGAACTACTATTTTAGGCTGAAGTAATTCTGTAGCATAAGCCGCATCCTCTGGTCCCATTGTGAAATTGCTACCTATAGGAAGGAAAGCAATATCAATATCGTGTCGATCACCTATCAGCTTCATATCACCAAATAAACCAGTATCCCCAGCATGGTACAAGGTAGTTCCCTCTGCACTGAAGATAATACCAGTAGGCATGCCTAAATAAATGATGCGCCCCTCTTCATCTGTTGTTGAAGAGCTATGAAAAGCTTGTGTAAATTTCACTTTACCAAACTCAAATTCACGCTCGCCTCCGATACCCATAGGATGCACTTCTACCCCTTTAGATTGTATATAATTTGCCAGCTCAAAAGGTGCTACGACAATGGCATTGCATTTTTTAGCAATCTCCACTGTATCTCCGACATGGTCGTCATGACCATGTGTTAAAAGAATAGCATCCACTTGTTGTTCAGCTGCGTTCAAGTCTGTTTTTTCATTTCCCGTTATAAAAGGGTCAATTAAAATAGTGTGAGAATTTGTTTGAATTTTTACTACTGAGTGTCCATGATAGCTAATTTTCATTTTGACATCTCTCCTTAAAAATTATTTTAAATCTACTTATTGTTCATTCAACGCTAATGCAAGAATTCCTTTATTCTGCTATCCTTATAATATAAATAAAAAAGAGGTGCTTTACTTGGAATCTATAAAAAAAATTCAGTCATACCTACAAATTAACAGCATAGACGCTGCTTTCGTAACTACTCCTGATAACGTCTTCTATTTTACCGGATTTAAAAGCAATCCGCACGAACGTTTACTTGGAGTGATGATTTTCAAAGATGCTCCCCCGTTTATCATTTGCCCTAAAATGGAGATGCCGGACGCTAAAGCAGCTGGATGGTCAGGGACTATTATTGGTCATCAGGACACAGACAATGCATGGGACGTATTAGCGTCAGCAGTGAAAGAAAGCGGACAATCCATTCAGAGCCTTGCAATTGAAAAATCTCATATGACGGTTGAAAGATTAGAAGCAATAACGAAAAGATTTTCGTCCCTTCAAATTAATCGTTTAGATGAAAAGATCAATGAGCTACGTGTTATAAAATCCGAGGCAGAATTAGCTAATATGCGTAAAGCAGCAGAGCTAGCAGATTATGCGATTGAAGTCGGTTGTAAAGAGATTGCTGAAGGTAAAACGGAGCTAGAAATATTAAATGCTATCGAGTTAGCCGTGAAAGAAAAAGGCGCAGCTCAAATGTCATTTGATACGATGGTATTAAGTGGACCGAAGACTGCTTCTCCTCACGGAACTCCAGGCGATCGCAAAATTCAAAAGGGTGATTTCATCCTGTTTGATCTTGGTGTAGTGTATAATGGCTATTGTTCTGATATAACTCGTACGGTAGCTTTCGGCGAACCTTCTCCTGAAAAAAGAGAAGTATACGAAACGGTACTTAAAGCAGAAATGGCAGCTGTAAATGCAGTGAAGCCAGGTGTCACTGCTATGGAATTAGACAAAACGGCTCGTGATGTTATTACGGAGGCTGGCTATGGTGAATACTTTACGCATCGCCTTGGTCATGGCTTAGGAATTTCAGTTCATGAATTCCCTTCGATTACAGGTGTTAATGAAATGGTGTTAGAAGAAGGAATGGTATTTACGATCGAGCCTGGTATTTACCACCCAGATATTACGGGCGTACGTATTGAGGATGATGTAGTGGTTACTGCTGACGGAGTGGAAGTGTTAACTAAATTCCCGAAAGAGCTGCAAATACTTTAAAATGTTTAAAAGTCTAATCCTTTAGGAGGTTAGACTTTTTTCATTTCATAATAGTTTAGTGAGTGAGTAGAGTTGATTTCCGCTTTAGACGGACGCTTTCCGCGGGGGGAGCGATAAGCCCTCCTCCCGCTGGAGTCGCCGTCTGCCGCTCCAATCAACAGAGGAAATGTAAAAAAAAATGCAGAATCCAGAGCCTAAACTGCCTTCAATAACATTATTAACATTACTTATTTACTCGATAACGATATTATTCCATCAAAAGAAGTAAATTATCTATATTAAATATAATAATAACAGTTAGTATCATAAAAATAATTGTAGAAACATATTGTTTGGAATTTTTGAGGTACTTCCACTGTAAAAATGCTTGAAAACCCATTAACACGGTTAAATAGATAATCCAATACCACTTTACAAAATTGGTAGAGTCCCCAATAACCATAAACGGAAGTGTGAATAAGAAGATAAATAAAATAATACCTCTTCCCCATTGGTCCAGTTTTTTACCGGGAGTTTCAGAAATTTTTTTCTTTTCAACTTGCAGTAATTTATTAACTATTTTCTCTAAAAAGAATAATAAAATGCCAAGAATAATTAAAAATACTAGTATTTTCACAAAATCTCCCCTTCCATTTTACAAACTACCATTTCTATAATTACCTTTACTTTTATAGGACAATTAATAACTAAAATAAGGAACCAAGCAGGTATCCTATAAAAGCAACCAACACCCCTCCTACATAGGTAGCTATAAAGTAAATCTGACGCTTACTTCGATCAGCGTTTAATTTGATTAATTCAACATTTAACGTTGAGAAGGTTGTTAACGCCCCTAGAAATCCAGTTCCCAATATTAACAAATATATGCCTTCAATATAAATCCCACTTATAATACCAAGCAGAAAGGATCCTATTGTATTTACTGCAAGCGTTCCATAAGGAAACTGGCTATGCTTATTTAGTTTTTCAGCGGTATAAAATCTCAGTATTGCACCAAGGAATCCCGCTCCCCCTACTGCTATTAAAGAAATTAGAGTCATTCTTTCACCTCTTTTTTCCATCCAAGATTACTACTAATCATGCCGCCAATTATACTGCATATTAGATAAATCAGTGTCAAAGCATATTCGGATTGTTCTACTAATAGTATAGTTTCCACACTAAAGGCTGAAAAGGTAGTAAAAGAACCGAGGAACCCGGTGCCTAAGGCGAGGCGTAATTTGTAGGAGAACCTCTCTGTGCGAGACAAAACAAAAGCAAGAGCAAAACATCCAATTAAATTTACAAGTAACGTGGAAAAAGGGAAAGAAGATGAAGGAGCTATATAAAACCCAATCACATACCGACATATTGCACCTAGTCCACCTGCGAGGCCAATGTATAGATAACTCACTATTCCACCTCACTGTCTAGAAATTTAGAAATCACCCAAACTCTTTAGAGATGGGTGATTGAGTAATGTTATTTTAAAAGAGTTGTTACATCTGTATATGGTAAGCCTTGTGCTTCTGCAACTGCTGCAAATGTGACATGACCGCCTAATGTATTAATCCCTTTTTGAAGAGCTAAATTATCCAGACATGCTTGCTTGTACCCTTTGTTTGCAATTTGCACTGCATAAGGTACTGTTGCGTTCGTCAATGCCATCGTAGATGTTCTTGGAACCGCTCCTGGCATATTCGCAACTGCATAATGAACTACGCCGTGCTTTTCATAGGTAGGGTTATCATGCGTTGTTATTCTGTCAGAAGTTTCAAAGATTCCCCCTTGGTCAATGGCAATATCGATTACAACTGAGCCTGGAGTCATTGATTTAATCATATCCTCTGATACTAGCTTAGGAGCTTTGGCACCAGGTATTAATACAGCACCTATTACTAAGTCAGCTTCCTTCACCGCTTCTCCAATATTGTAAGGGTTAGAGATTAGAGTTTGAACATTGCTTCCAAAGATATCTTCTAATTGACGAAGACGATCCACGTTTAAGTCGATGATAGTGACTTTTGCACCCATTCCTATTGCCATTTTTGCAGCATTTGTGCCTGCGATCCCACCACCAATAATTGCTACATTAGCACGTGGAACCCCTGGAACTCCACCAAGTAAAATTCCTTTACCTCCATGGATTTGCTCTAGGAATTGAGCGCCAATTTGAGTAGCCATACGACCTGCAACCTCACTCATTGGTGAAAGAAGAGGTAAAGAATTGTTTGGTAATTGAACTGTTTCATAAGCAATCGCTGTCACTTTCTTGTCTAATAACACTTTTGTTAATGCTTCTTCAGGTGCTAAATGTAGATAAGTGAACAGGATCGTTCCTTCTTGAATTAAGTCAAATTCTTGATGTGTTGGTTCTTTTACTTTCATTACCATTTCTTGATTCCATGCTTCGTGAGCAGTTTGAACAATCGTTGCTCCTGCTGCAATATAATCTTCATCGGTAAAGCTAGAACCTAATCCTGCTCCTGTTTCAATAAACACTTGATGATTATGTAGTGTTAAGCTTACAACTCCCGCTGGTGTCATTGCGACACGGTTTTCATTATTTTTAATTTCCTTTGGAACTCCTATACGCATGTCTATATCCCCTTTAACAAGATTAAATAGATTAGTGAAACAAGTATATTTTAGCATTAATAATTCTAAATTGCTCATCAATTCGTTCTTATAATTAGCCTTTGTTCACAAATTAGACTAAATAACTATTAAAAGATAGCAGGAATTAGAGATTAAGTATAGAAATATAATAGTATAACAAACCCAGGAGGGATTTAGAATGACATTAAAATACAATCAAATCTTAGTAGCAGTAGACGGTTCAAAGGAAGCAGAATTTGCTTTTAAAAAGTCTGTTTCTATTGCTGAAAGAAATAACGCAACTTTAAATCTAGTTAATATCATTGATACTCGTTCTTTTGCAGCTATTGAGGCGTATGATCGTTCTATCGCGGAAAGAGCTCAAAAATTTGCAGAAGATTTACTTGGTGGATATAAAAAAGAAGCTCTTGCTGCTGGAGTGACAAATGTAAATATTATTGTTGAGTATGGCTCACCTAAGACAATGATTTCGAAGGATTTAGCTAATAAGGTAGAAGCAGATTTAATCATTTGTGGAGCAACTGGTCTAAATGCAATGGAAAGATTTTTAATTGGTAGTGTGTCTGAATATATTGTACGTTCTTCTACTTGTGATGTACTTGTAGTTCGTACAGATGAAGTATTAGAAGCATAAATTAGAAATTAAGATGTAGAGAATCATGGCTTATGCCTTGGTTCTCTTTTTAATTTTGAACAATTTGAATGAGAGACCAGAGGAAAGTAGACGGAAAGCGTTAATGCCTTACGTAGAATAATGTAGAAGTTGATTTCCGCTATCGGCGGACGCTTTCCGTGGGGTGAGCGATAAGCCATCACCCATCGCTAACGCGCGTGGTTGTGATGTCTTATCTGTCTCACTCGCCCCTACTTGTGTCGCCACCTGTCGCTCCAATCAACAAGGAGTTATCCTTGCTTAGCAGTTAATAGCTGATCGTATCTAAACAGTTAAAGATAAAACCAATTATTACTTTTCAACTATAAAAATATTCATCAATACACTATAATGGAAAATAATACTATATTTTATAATATCCATATAGAAAGAGACGTGAGTTTTTTGATCAAACAACTTGTAGAACGAATATTTATGAAAAACTCTTACACAAAAGAAACAACAGATATACCAACTTATACTCAACCCCAAAAGATATATCTTTTCGATTCAAATCAAGAAGAATTAGAAGCAGTTCAAAAATTTCCTTTTCCAGAAGGCGATGCCCCAGGTTATGTTTACTTCGTCCAAGAATATATGAATGGCACTTTTAAAATTGGAAAAACAAAGCACATCGAAAAACGAATGAATCTTTTTAACATTAAGCTTCCATTTGAGAACAAACTTATCTACTTGATTAAGACTGGAAATCACCACCAGACAGAGGTGGTGTTTCATAAGCATTTTGCTTCTAAACGATTAGAAGGAGAATGGTTTAGCCTGAACAGAGAAGATATGAATTGGATTAAGTCAGGTAAATATACGGATGAAATTAACTACACTATTAATAACAAGAAAGAAATAGATGAAAATGATAAAGAAAAAATCACTGAAGAACATTTAAAAAAAGAAAAACTATTAACTAAAAAACAAATAGAATATGCTAAAACAATGATTCAAAAATTAGACCAAGAGTATGAATTAATGATTGATTATTCATCTTTAACGAATGAAGATTTGAGTAGATTAAGTGTTTATTTTAGATTTAAAAATATTGGTGCTTTAAATAACCTTGTTAAAAAAGGTGTGTTAAAGAAGACATAATATTAACTACATCTCCGCCACCCGCATCACATCTCTCGCAATCATAATCTCCTCGTTCGTTGGGATGACGATGACTTTTACGGGTGAGTGTGGGTAGTTGATGAAGCCTTCTTTACCGTGCAGCTTGTTTAGGTCCGGATCCATGTAGACGCCCATGAATTGGAGGCCGGAGAGTACTTTTTCTCGGATAACCTCGCTGTTTTCTCCTATGCCTGCTGTGAAGAGGATGGCGTCTACTCCATTCATACGGGCAGCGTAGGATCCGATGTATTTGTGTATTCGGTTGGCAAATACGTCTAGTGCTAGCTGGGCACGGTCATTGCCTTTGGTTGCTTCTGTTACGATATCTCGCAGATCACTAGAAAAGCCTGATACTCCAAGCATTCCAGATTTCTTATTTAGTATATCTAGGATGCCTTCTGCACTTTTCCCTGTCTTCTCCATTAAGTATGGTATCAGTGCCGGGTCAATGTTTCCTGATCTTGTGCCCATTGTTACTCCTGCAAGTGGAGTGAAGCCCATGGAGGTGTCGATAGATTTTCCTTTGTGAATAGCAGCAATGCTTGCCCCATTTCCGAGATGGCAGGAGATGAGGCGAGTTATTTCTAGTGGTCTATTTAATAATTCTGCTGCTCGATGAGCGACATATTTATGAGAGGTTCCGTGAAAACCATATTTTCGAATACTATACTTTTCGTAATAGTCATACGGAATCGAGTATAAATAAGAACTTTCAGGCATCGTTTGATGGAAAGCAGTATCAAACACAGCGACAGCTGGTATATTGGGCAAAACTTTTTGAAATTCTCTTATTCCTGTAACATTAGCTGGATTATGAAGCGGAGCAAACTCTGCTAATCTTTCAATATTTTTGATGACGTCCTCGTTTATTAAAATGGAGTCATTGTATGTTTCTCCTCCATGTACGACACGGTGGCCAATTCCTTGTATATCTTCTAACGACTGAATTACTTTTCGATCAATCAGCATTTTAATGAGCAATTTAACCGCCTGTTCGTGATTATCTACTTGCTCTATTAAGTGGATACGTTCATCGTCAAAGTTCATCGTAAACACAGGATTCGATAACCCTATCCTTTCGATTAATCCTTTTGCTATTACTCTCTCTTCGGGCATTGAGTACAACTGAAATTTTAAAGAAGAACTACCTGCATTAACTGCTAAAATATTTGGCATAAGAAAACGCCCCTTCTTTATACTGATACAATAATTGTACCTTGCATAAAAGGGGCGGGCAAATTTTACCTATTATTTTCTTCTTGCCATATGTCGATTTTTTTGAAGAATAGCTCCATTGCTTCTCGATTTGTCATACTTGGTACCTTCGCAAGCAAGACCTCTCGTGGAGCCTTTAAATCCTCACTTTTCTTTTGTAAAATAAGGAGACTCTTTTCTTGCGCTTTGTTCTTAAAGATAGAGTCTGGAAGTTGAATGACTGCTTGTATCCAGCCATTTTCTTTTATAAATTTATGCAGCTGTGGTGCTTGCTTTGATTCGAAGATCGTAGCTGGGACTAGAAAATATAGATACCCTCCCGGCTTTACATGCTTCATCGCTTGTTCCATGAACAAATGATGGGCATAAGGCATTTCCTCCTCGCTATGAAGGAAATATTCCTTCGAGGCCTCTTCGTCTGGATAGTATCCTACTGGCAAGTCACTTACAACTATATCGACGGGATCAATCATTAGTGGACGAATTGCATCCTGTCTAAATAACTGGATGTCCTGCTCCAGGAGTTCCCCAACCTGTGCAGCAAGCTGAATAAGTAACTCGTCTATCTCCACTCCAAACGCATGGGAAGTATTCGGAATGACGTTCATTAAGGTGAATAGAAGGTTTCCAGTGCCTAATGCTGGATCTAAAAAGGACAGCTCCTTTTTCTCCTTGTTCATTTCTTTTACGAAGTAGCTTAATAGTAAGCCAATTGCGTCCGGTGTCATTTGGTGATTTGCTTGAGTTGATTTGCTCATCCCTTTTAAAATAGCGAGCTGGATAGCTTTACGAATCTCTTCTTTTTTAGGATTCACAAGGTCAGGAGCTTTTTTGTTTTCAAGCCATAGCTCAAGTGCATAAACGATTCCTTCTAAATAAGGAGCAGATTCCTGCTCTTCTATATATGTGGCTTCTTGATCGATAAATGAAAAGATTTTTTCTACATTTGTTTGCATACTGATCCCTCAAATGAAAACCCACTCGAAATAGAGTGGGTTTACTTATTTTTTATAGTGTTAGTTATTGAGCTGCTTTAACAGCCTCAAGCGCTTTTTCGTAGTCAGGATGGTTAGTACCTTCACTTACGATTTCCTTGTAAGTTACTACACCATTCTTATCTACTACAAATACCGAGCGAGCAAGTAAGCGTAACTCTTCCATTACTATTCCGAATGCTTTCCCAAAAGAAAGGTCACGGTGATCAGATAATGTCTGAATAGAATCTGCTGCATTTGCTCCACACCAACGAGACTGTGCAAAAGGTAGGTCAACAGAGATTGTTAAAATAACAACATCATCACCAAGACTTGCAGCACTTTCGTTAAACTTGTTAGTTTGCGCTGAACAAACACCAGTGTCAAGGGAAGGTACTACACTAATCAGGCGAGTTTTTCCAGCTGAATCCTCAAGAGTAACCGGCGATAGGTTATTTGCCAATACTGTAAAGTTTGGAGCTTTTTCCCCAACCTCTACCTCTTTGCCTAATAATGTTACAGGATTATTTTTAAATGTTACTTGTGTCATAATTATGTAGCCTCCTTTTCGATACTCTCATCTTACTAGAATTCGTTTGTCTCTTGCAACTCATTTGCAACAGGAGTGCGCTTATATTCTACAATTTCCTTTTTGTCATAGGAAGATTCGTGTATGACGAGTGTATCTGCGATAAAATCATGGATTGCTTGCTTTTGTGGTGTAAAGGCCGCAACTACATATGGAAGGTTAAATGGTATGACTGATATTAGACGTCCTACCCATTCTCTGAATAAAACCGTACCCCATGTTAGCTTTCCTTCTCCTTTAGATACAACACGAATGCCAAAAATCATTTTACCCACTGTTTGTGAAAAGAACTTCGTCATAAGAACAAAGTACAAATAGAAAAGAATTGCTGTTACAAGTGATATCGGTGCATACCAGCTTGAACTGCTTACATCCAATGAGAACAAGCGGAAAACTGGTTTGATTAACAGCATGCCCACAGAAGATAGCACGAGCAAATCTACTATATAAGCCCAAAAGCGTATCCAAAAGCCAGCAGCCTTTTGTACATAGCTTTCCGTTTTCGAAACGGCCATTGTTTGACGAATAGGCGGGCTTTCTTTTACAAGCTCATGGTTATTTGGTTCTAACTCACTCATTGTATTCCCTCCTTATTCATTTCCATAAAGGTACATCATTTTTGGTGCAGAATTATCTGCAATTAGCTTAGCAATCAGTTTAGATTCAATGTCTACTCCAAAAAATGATTGTGCTTTCATCGCAAATAATGAAGAGAAGCTAGGAGAAAAACCATACTCAAATACTTCTGCGCCTTCTAGGTCATAGTCAGTTTGAATGGACGCTACAGCATCTTCTAAGAAACCAAGCTCATCCGCAAGACCCGACTCCACGGCCTGTCTTCCGTTTAATATTCTTCCATCTGCTACTTTCTTAACTTCAGCCTCTGTCATATTTCTTCCTTGTTCAATAATATCAACAAAGTCCTCATAAGAATCATTTAGCATATCTTGTAGCATTGCTCGCTCTTCTTCTGTCATGTCTCTCGTTGGACTCATAATGTCTTTATATGGTCCTGATTTGATCGTCACAAATTCCACGCCGTACTTTTCAGCAAGGCCGCCATAGTTTATGCTTTGCATAATAACCCCGATAGAACCTGTCAGTGTTTCTTTGTTCACAAAGATTTTATCGGCTGGTGCAGATATGTAATATCCTCCTGAAGCTGCCATGCTTCCCATCGAAACATAAAATGGTTTACCGGTCTCTTCTTGAATTTCTACTATTTCCTTATAGATCTGTGCTGATTCCACTACCCCTCCACCCGGGGAGTTTACTTGAAGAACGACTGCCTTAACAGAATCGTCATTTCTTACTTGATCTAATTGTTGAAGGAAAAATTGATGATTATATCCTTCTGTTCCAAACAAGCTAGTAGTTCCACCGGTATCTTGAATGGTACCATCTACTGTAAGTACAGCCACTCGTTTATTCATACTTCCTGGCTGTAGGACTGTTTCATAGAACTCTGTATTAGCTGTAGAGCTTACATCTTCCATGAATGTAGACCAATCTGTTGAGAATATGGATGATGCAGTATTAACAACCAAGGATATGGCTAACAAAATTGCAGCTCCTACAATGGCCAACCAACGTTTCATATTCATATTACTAATTTCCTCCTTTTTCTTTCCTTCTTACATACGTTATAAATGTCTAAATGTTTCACTAAATGATAAAATAATAATACATAGACTAAAAGTACATGTAAACTTAATAGATTCTGTGCTTCGCAGTCTAAGCCCTATAAAAAGGAGCATGCTTATGACTTCAAGAAATAATATCTACCTATACACAAAGAATGACGCACACTCTCTAAAACGTAAAGAATCGATACAAAAAGTTATTCATCAGCATGGTTTTGTAGCAGTGGAAAATTTTGAAGAGGCTTCTATTATCGTTAGTATCGGATCCGACGCGACCTTTTTACAAGCGGTAAGAAAAACTGGATTTAGACAAGATACGCTGTACGCGGGTATCTCGACTACTGACTCTTTAAATATGTACTGTGATTTTTTCGTTGATGACATAGAGAAAATGGCGGAAGCGGTATTAAAAGATAAGATTGTTGTACGTAAATACCCCGTTTTAGAGGTATCTGTTAATAGTAACCCAAAATTTTATTGTCTTAATGAGTTTACCATTCGTTCCAATATCATTAAATCTTTTGTTTTAGATATTTTTATTGATCACAAGCATTTTGAAACCTTTCGTGGGGATGGAATGGTTATTTCCACGCCGACTGGAAGCTCCGCCTATAATAAGTCATTAAACGGAGCTGTCGTAGATCCACTCTTACGCTGCATCCAAGTTGCAGAGATTGCATCCATGAATAGTAATGAATACCGAACTCTTGGGTCTTCCTTCATATTAAGCAGCGATCGAACACTTGAACTTCGCCTTCAACAGGATTGGAACGATTATCCATCCATGAGTACAGATAACGAGGCCCTAAGTATTCAGCATGTAGATACTGTGGCCCTTTCCTTAAGCGATAAGGTAGTAAAGACGGTTAAATTAAAAAATAATAGCTATTGGGATAAGGTAAAACGTTCGTTCCTATAATTCCTACTTATACTATTAACATTTTCTTTCTTCTTAATTCGATTATTTTTGAAAAAGTAAATAGTAATAGAGCAGCCCATATGAATGAAAATGAAATAAACTCTATTTTGCTAAATTTCTCACCGTAAACAAAGATACCTATTAATAACATTAGTGTTGGTGCTATATATTGAATAAAACCTGACATATATAGAGGCATCGTTTTTGTTCCCTTTGCAAAAAGCACAAGCGGTACGGCAGTAGCGACTCCAGTAAGTACAAGGAGTATGGTTGTCGTGATATTACTTGAGAAGAATACTGCTTGATCTGATACAACCAGGTAGCTAAAGTAAGCTAATGCAACAGGGAGCACAAATAATGTCTCAATTGTCAGCCCTCTTAAAGGATCGATTGTGATTCTTTTCTTGATCAACCCATAAAATGCAAAGGTGCTTGCTAATAACATGGCAATCCATGGAACCACTCCGTAGGAGATTGTTAGTAAGACTACCCCTGTAGCGGCTATTAGAACGGAAATCTTTTGTGCCAAAGAAAGCTTTTCCTTCAAAAAGATTATGCCAAGTAGAACCGATAGTAATGGGTTGATATAATACCCGAGGCTTGCTTGTACGATATAACCTTCATTTACTGCAAATATGTATAAAAACCAGTTTCCTGTCACTAAATAAGAGGCTAAAACAAGACTCCAAAATGACTTTTTGTCCTTCCATAAATTTTTTAGGTCTTCTCTTAAAACAGAAAATTTTCGACCTATTAGTACTAACATTAGCGTAAAGACAAATGACCATATTACTCGTCCAGATAATATTTCACCGCTAGCAACATGATCGAGGAGCTTCCAATAGATAGGCATGAACCCCCACCAAGCATATGCCAACACAACTACAATAATTCCTTGCTTTTCTTCTGCGTTCAAAATGACACCTTCTTTACATACTTTGACACTCGAAATAATAAAATCATTATATTACTTTATCTTACTAAAGTAAATGTCTGGATAAGTATTTGAAGGTATAATTCACAGACCTCAGATTTAAGATCCCTTGCTTAAAGGAACATCTAAATATTTTTCATATCTTTGCTCTTCAATATTTAGTTCATAAATTCTTATAAATTTCACTTCAAAATTAGGATAAGGCGTCAATTCTATATTTGCTAATTGTTCCATTTCTTTTACTTCTTTTTTTGACAGTCCAGTAGATATGCTTCCATCGAAGTATTCTTTCCCCAATGTTAAGT
The DNA here is from genome assembly GCF_023713305.1 of Psychrobacillus sp. MER TA 171. Classification (NCBI taxonomy): domain Bacteria; kingdom Bacillati; phylum Bacillota; class Bacilli; order Caryophanales; family Bacillaceae; genus Psychrobacillus; species Psychrobacillus sp. MER TA 171. The sequence goes on from NZ_JAMAWN010000041.1 coordinate 14,567, forward strand.
GGGGAACAAATGCATTAAGTTCAAAGTACTTTTTTATTAAGTATTCTGAGGGTGAAATTTCTTGTACTATTTTTTGATGTAAATCGTGTAGATTACTTGAGTTAATGCTCAAATATAAAATGTTATCTCCAAAATACTTTGGTCTATTTATTGAAACTTGAAAAGGCTTGAAATTGTCACATACTCTCTGTACTTTGTCTATCCACTTCTTATCTGGATTTAATCCCCCTTGTGCCTTCAAAGTTATATGTGGTTCGACGCCTAATTTGTGAATCCATCTACTTTGAAACTGCTTAATTCGCAATAAATATTCTTCTGGAGGGACAATTCCTATGAAATACTCTACTTTCATTCTTCTACACCCCTTTTTTTCAGCTCACATAATTATAGCTAAATATTTTTAGCCTTCCAGATTGATATTCATGGAAGTTGTAAATAAACAATAAACTCTATCTTCAAGCCCATGTACTTTAATACTCCAAGTAATAATATGAATGGTGAAAATTTTAAAAAGTAGCTAGGGCATAAATAGGTAATAAATTAAAAAACGTGAAATCAATAAACTTGATTTCACGTATTCACTACTTTTTAAAGCTAGCTTATCTCTTGTAAGAGACCTCCCCATTCTAGTTGTTTGGAGAGGAGGCGGCGACTCCTGGGGGGAACAGCGCGAGCTGAAAGCCCCGCAGGAGCAAAGCGAGGGCACTGAAAAAGTGCCTTTAAAACGTTTAGAGGTAGAGTATGAATGCAGGTTCTGTTCATCTTCTACTATTTTCTGAATCCATGTCTTTCCGTTCCGAGCGGATGCTTTCCAGGGGGCGG
>NZ_JAMAWN010000042.1:0-8094 GCF_023713305.1 Psychrobacillus sp. MER TA 171
TTTAGCCGACGGGATCATTGTCCCACGCACCCGTACGTCCTACCCTGGCTACTGATATATTAAATCCTATAAAAATAAGGTCAACCAGTAAAAACTGGTTAACCTTATAATACGAAGCACCCGTTAGCACAATAAGGATTTATTCTTTAAACATACTCTCTATATTATTAAGTTCTATTTTTTCTTCTTCCTTTCGATAATCGCTGTAATCATTTTCCTCTATCTTTATTAGTCCTTTTTGAAAAAAAGACAATAACCGCATAGTTTCATGAAAAATCTTAGGTTTAATACTATTTAGTATTTCTCTTTTACTATCAAATTCGAATTTATCCCAATCATCTTTTTGTTGTAACTTAGGAAGTGCATCAATTCCAGTAATATAGGTAAGCCCTAAATATCGTAGAAATGAGTATCCACTGCAATAATCATTGTATAATTGTTCTAATATCTCCACTTCCTTTCCAATTCCTTGTACTTTTTTAAGACTTCAATCTGCTGTTTCAAAAAACGATTCTCTGCCTGTAGTTTGGCAGTCTCACTACCATATTCCGGTCCTTTACCGAAGGTATATTGTTTACCTACTGGTTGATGGAGGCGGTGGGTTTCTCCATTTCGATGCCACCGCAACCATGTTTCCAATTGTGTTTTGTTCCGAATGTTTAACTCTTCCATTACTTCTTTTACCGGCACCCCAGCCAATCGCATTTCAATGGCCTTCATTTTTACCTCTACTGGATAACTGATTCTTGTTCCCATAGAAAAAACACCTCCGTATTGATAAGTTAGGTAATGTATACCCGTTTTTCAACGAAAGGTGTTTTTATTTGTCTCATTTCTTTAGGTCACTGCAAATTCGATGTGGCTTTTTATTATGAAACTTTTTCCATTTATACCCGTATTTTAAGTTAAGGAGGGATAATATATGTGGAATAAAGTGAAATCAATTTATAATCAAATCATTAAATATACGTTAGCTATCTTCTTAATATTGTTTTTCTTTTACATGCTTCTAGTCCTGATAGTTCAAGGGATTGAAGGTAAACTGGATCCTTTAAACTTTATCTCTGTTGTCGCAGTTGCTCTTTCTTTTCCAGGAATAGTACAAACATTAGCGGATGAAGTTAATCCTAAGAAAAAGACATACAAGTTAACATGTAAATGTCCGAAATGTAAACATTTGATTCAGATGGACATGAAAGAAGAGTAAAATTTAGTATGTAGTCAAATTATTACTACATATAATCATTTCCATCCACATTATGATTAGTGTGAAGGGAGGTGAAAAGTCTGAAAATAAAATTCATGATTTTTATTGGCGATGGTGAAATTTGTATGGTGAAAGAATATGATTTCGATGAATTTACTTTTGTTCCTAGAAAAGGGGATATAATCGAAGATCAAGGTTTTTCTTCTTACTTAAATCCAACAATAGTTACATATGTTATTATTAATCTTGATGGTGAATATTGCACAGTGTTTTTAAGTAGACATAAATTAATCTACAATACAGAAGAACATCTTGAAGAAGTATTGAAAGGTTATGAAGAGAATAACTGGATAAGAACATAATAATTTTTTTAGTCACATCCATGCACATGTGGCTTTTTATTATGCTTTGAAAACTATATATCATACAGTTATAAAACAATCGCGGGCTAGTAAGTAGCAACTATTTTAAGTCTATATTTCCAGATCTAACTTTTGAATGGGACAACCTTCTTCCTTGTTGCAGAAAATGTAACGAATCCAAGGGGGCATTAAATACACAAATTTAGAGGTAATATAATGAAAGATTTTTGGGGATGGTAGTTTGAAAGTGGAGGTTAAGAGTTTTATTGAGAAACCAATAAAAGCAACTGAACTTATTAGACTTTATAGTGATGCAGGTTGGTGGGAAGATAGAAAAGAACAAGATATTGAAGAAATGTTAAAACGGGAAATATCTGTTGGTGCATGGAAAGGTGATGTTCTAATAGGATTTGCTAGGGCTGTTCCGGACGGTAAATTTAGGGCTTATAATACTTAGATTTTAACCCCATTTTAACCCCAACTACAAAAATTGAAATATTCTTCGTGTAAATAAAAAACCACAAATCCTGTGATAACAAAGGTTGTGGCTACTATTAATATATGGTCCCGACTGGTCTCGAACCAGCGACCCCCACCTTGTCGAGGTGGTGCTCTCCCAACTGAGCTACAAGACCGGGTTTTAAAGTTAATCTGATTTTATCATATACCAGAGTTGGTAGTATATAGTTTTTTTCTTTTCTCCTAAGTGGGGTGTCATAAATTCCTCACATCTCCCTCTACTGAGGTACTTGTTTGGGACTGCTCCCTTCCACTAAGATGGAAGAGATAGTGGGAGGGGCTATGATCATGTTAACTGAAGCGCAGGAATTTATAAGACTTTATTACATAGAGACAGGTAAAGAGGAACGTGAGATGGTTGCTCGCCTGGAAGAAATAGAAGTTGAAATCAATCGCTGTGGCACATATGTACATACTTCGGAGGAGCTGGAGTTCGGTGCTAAAGTTGCTTGGCGTAATAGCAATAAATGCATTGGTCGTTTGTTTTGGCAAAGTCTGACTGTTTTCGATAAGCGAGATTTATGTAAGGAAGAAGACATTTTCAAGGCATTGCTTGACCATATCGAGTACGCTTCGAACGACGGACGAATCAGACCGACGATTACCATTTTTTCTTCAACGGATGTTCGTGTTTGGAATCATCAGCTCATACGTTATGCTGGCTATGAAACCGAGGATGGAGTCATTGGAGATTCTGATTCCCTTGCTTTTACGAAAGTATGCGAGGGGTTTGGCTGGAAAGGGAAGGGTACAAACTTTGATGTGCTCCCGCTTGTCATTCAAGTGAATAATCAGCCTCCAAAGGTTTTGGACATTCCAGATTCGTATATTTTAGAGGTTCCTTTTCGGCATCCAGAAATGGATTGGTTTCAAAACCTACAGCTAAAATGGTATGCCGTTCCGATGATTTCTAGCATGAAGCTGGAAATTGGCGGGATTACGTATGCTGCTGCTCCATTTAACGGGTGGTATATGGGAACAGAGATAGGTGCACGTAATCTCGCGGATGATTATCGATATAATATGCTGCCTACCATTGCTAAGCAAATGGGCTTGAACACTAAGTCGAACGCCTCTCTTTGGAAGGACCGCGCATTGGTCGAACTGAATGCGGCTGTTTTATATTCCTTTAAGGAGGACGGGGTGAGTATCGTGGATCATCATACGGCTGCTCATCAGTTTAAAAAGTTTGAGGAAATAGAACGGGATGCAGGGAGAGACGTCACTGGGAATTGGACTTGGCTCATCCCACCGATGTCACCTGCAACAACCCATATCTTTCACAAGCCTTATAACAATGAAAAGATAACGCCAAATTATTCCTACCAGCCAAACCCATATTAATAGTTAGTTAAATAGCAAAAGACCATCCAGTTCAAATGCGGATGGTCTTTCTTTCTGAATATAAGTATAGAAATTAAAGCTTAGAAAAGGTTTATCTGATAAATCTGCAGAATAAGTTAATCTATGTAAATATAATCATGAAGCAATCGGGAAAGAGTATGGACTACAATGAGGGAGTAGAAGATATTACACCCTCGCTTTATCTGAGTTTTCCTTTTCATGGAATGGATACTGAAAATATTGAGTTTTTACAGCATCTAATCACTTTTTTCTAAAGTAGTCAATTATGCTAGCAGTGATTGTAAGGACAAAATATGTCACACTATACATAAATGAAATGTTGTACGGGATGAAAAATACGAAGTAACAGAGAATGATCATTAAGAACGTATTGTATATTAAAATAGCATTCCCGGTGCTTATCGTCTGGATATTCCATTTAAACAGATTATAAATTATGGTACCAGCCATGATAGCAATCGTGAGTACTGGGGTCCAGGTGGGATATTCATATGGCATCAGTAACATAGTTATTGCTAGAATGACCGTTACTACTAAATATCGCTTGACCCTTTCCTTATAAGTCAGTGCTTGGAATTTTTTCATATCCTTCCCCTGTCTCATCGTATTTTTCTTATCCTGCGATGCTTTTTATTATCCCTCTGATACAAACCGATCTCTACCTGCATGCACTCCGGCAAAGAAAAGAAGAATAACTGTCACAATGAATAATAGTATTGGAGTATCCCAGCTTCCAGTCGTATCGTGAACAAACCCAAAGAATACTGGTCCGACTGCAGCAAGTAAATAGCCGATAGATTGCGCAACACCAGATAAGTCTGCAGCCTCCATAGGTGTTCTGGATCGAAGAGAGAAGAACATCATCACTAACCCAAACGATGCCCCGCCTCCTAATCCTAGGAATACCATCCACAGTATTGCTAGAGAAAGACTACCGTACAACAACCCAATAAACCCAATCAAATAACAAATTGAAAATACTGCGACTAGTATTCTTTGATCCTTCATCCGTCCTGCAAGGATTGGTATAAGAAAGGTCATTGGAAGCTGTGAAAACTGCATGGTGGATAGCATCCAACCTGATTTCCCAGCCTCCATCCCCTGGGTCTGCAATATTTCCGGGATCCATGCAGCCGTTGTATAAAAGATAAGGGATTGGAATCCCATACATAAAGTAATAGTCCATGTTAAAGGAGATTTCAAGATGGATTTAGCTTTTATAGGGTTAGTATCGGGAACATTAGGAACAATCTGCTGCCTCTGTTTAATTTGAGGTACCCAAACAAGGCAGGCGATGACAGCTAAAATAGACCAGATTCCTAAAGCTCCCTGCCAACCAAGGAATGATCCTTCTGCAATGGGATAACTAATGCCTGCACCAATGCCAGCAGAGAGATTCATAGATACGGTGAAAATACCTGTAAGCAACCCAATTTGTAAAGGGAACTTAAGCTTGATGAAGCTAGGGATTAACACATTACCAAACGCAATGGCGATTCCTATTAAAGCAGTGCCAAACAATAGGAAGAAGGGAGTCCCGGTGGACCGAATGGCAATTCCGAACGCCAACAGTAAAATAGCAAGAAATAAAGTCATTTCCATTCCATAACGGCGTGCTACTCTAGGTGCAAATGGAGAAACAATTGCAAAGGCAAGCAATGGAATTGTTGTGATAAAACCAGCCAACACATTGGAGATATCGAGCCCATCTCGAATATAAGAGATGATAGGACCAACTGCGGTAAGGGGTGCTCGCAATGTAGAGGAGATGAATATAATCCCTATGATTAATAAGGCGATTGATTTTTTGTGAATTTCTGAAGTAGTCAACAAAGCAATTTCTCTCCTCACAGCTTTTAATACATCGATATTAGAAAATCCTACACGCTTTATCTGAAAAGTTCAACAGCTACAAAAAACAGAAAGATAGTCATCGATAAGGAATAACAATATGTTACAATCTAATTGTAAATATTTTGAATAATTACATTCTATTATACTAGTGGGTTGGATAGATGCAAGTTAGTTAAACGTTTGAAAAGGTAATCATGGAAGACATCCAGCCAATAGCACCAATCAATTACATGTCTATAAAATACAGGGGGAATTAAATGAAAGCGCAAAAAATTTTATCCTTAGTAAATGTTTCGAAGCAGTTCGGGCACAAAACAGTGCTTAGCGGGGTGAATTTAGATGTCTATGAGGGTCAGATCATCGGGTATATCGGACCGAACGGAGCAGGTAAAAGTACAACTGTAAAACTAATCCTAGGCTTGATTGATGGTTACTCCGGAATGATTGAAATCTTTGGTGAAAATATTAATAAAAACAATTATACATATAAAAGGAGAATAGGCTACGTGCCCGAAACGGCAGAGCTTTATGAAAATCTAACGGCTTATGAATATCTTGTTTTTACTGGTGAAATGTATGGACTAACAACCAAGGAGGCAGAAGTGAAGGCTTTTACGCTTATGAAGGAATTCGGCTTAGAGGCTGCCTTCCATCAAAGACTGTCCTCTTTTTCCAAGGGAATGAAACAAAAAGTATTAATCATTTCGAGCCTGCTACATGACCCCGATTTATTATTTTATGATGAGCCACTTAGTGGACTGGATGCGAACAGTGTGATGGTCATAAAAGAGATACTTGCAAAGCTTGCAGCACAAGGGAAAACTATATTTTACTCATCTCATATAATGGATGTCGTTGAGAAAATCAGTAATCGGATTGTACTTTTAGTAAATGGGGAGGTAGTGGCGGACGGAAGCTTTGAAGAGCTTAAGCAACAAAGTCAAGAGGGCTCCTTAGAGGGAATATTTAATCAGCTGACTGGCTTTAACGAACATGAAGAGATTGCAGAACGTTTTGTGCAAACGGTTAGTGGGGGAAACTCACATGAATGATTTTGCTTCGCTTAGAGTGCTGGACCGGTTTCGGAAGATATTTTTAAAGTTTGATATTGATTATGACTTAATGAGGAGAATTTTACAGCTAAAGCTGACAATGGATAGCCGGAGGTTGCCTCCTATATTTAATGGCTCAAAAGAAAAAAAGGATGGCAACCAATTTACGAAGTCCTTATGGGTTTATGGTCTTTTTGGACTTCTTCTGTTAACCCCTTTTCTTTTTTTAGGAGATAACTTTCTTTTTTCTCTCACGATCATGTTCAGTTCTATGTTTGTAATACTCATGACGTCCATGATCTCAGACTTTTCTGCTGTGCTGCTTGATATCCGGGATAAAAATATACTTCAGCCTAAGCCTATTAGCAGTCGTACGATCAATGCAGCCAAAATAATGCACATTTTGATTTATATTTTTCTATTGACTGGTTCCTTCGTGATCATACCGTTAATCGTAAGTATCTTTAAGTTCGGCCCGTTATTTGCCCTTTTATTTTTCGTGGAAATAGGGATGATTAGCTGTTTGACGGTTATTTTCACAGCTTTTATATACTTATTCGTTCTTCGTTTCTTTAGTGGAGAATTTTTGAAGGACGTCATTAATTATGTTCAAATTTTCTTGGCAATAGGGATGGCTGTCAGCTACCAGTTAGTAGGACGCATTTTTGATATTGTCAATCTGGATATCGATTACAGCTTTGCCTGGTGGCATTTATTCCTTCCGCCGTTTTGGTATGCAGCCCCTTTTGAGTTGATTTTTAATAATAATTATTCCTTATATATCATTCTTTTTACTATACTTGCACTAATCATTCCAATCATAGCTGTTCTGCTATATGTACGACTAATGCCTACGTTTGAAAACTACTTGTCTAAGCTGCAAAGTGATTCGAATAGAAAAAAGAAAAAAGCTCGAAGACTGACCTCATTTTGGTCCAGTGTTTTGTGTAGAACAAAGGAAGAAAGAGCTTTTTATAAATTTTCCTCGATGATGCTGAAGGAGGAAAGGGAATTGAAGCTGAAAGTATATCCGATGCTGGGATTTGCCGTTATCTTCCCCTTTATCATGCTTTTCAATAATTTAAGAATGAGCAGCTATGAGGAATTGGCTAATGGAAATTCTTTTATAATCATTTACTTTTCACTTATTTTTGTTCCATCAGTAGTTCTCTTGCTGGAGTATTCTAATTACTATAAGGCGCACTGGGTATTTTACGTTGCACCTATGCGTAGTAGAGGACTAGTATATAGTGCCACCTTGAAGGCAACAATCATTAATTATTTTTTGCCTATATTAATACCCTTAAGCTTAATTTTTCTTTGGATCTTTTCCTTTCGTATATGGATGGACCTAGTAATAGTTTTATTAGTGGCAGTAATTTTATCCCTTGTTTCCTATTGGATGTTCATTAAAGATCCATTTCCTTTTTCCAATGAACCAAAGCAAGCACAGGAAAGTTCTGTGATTAAAGTGTTTGGTTCGATGTTTTTAGTTGGGGTACTTGCTGTTATTCATATGATGATTGCAGTGGTTGGCCTCGAATGGTTATACATTTTGGTGCTCATCATTAGTATTTTTATAAGCTGGAAGCTCACATTCTTTCGGAGTAAGCCCAGTGGTAATATGTCAAGCGAAAAAAAGAAATGAATTGGAAATTACTTAAGTGATACTTTCCAAATGAACACTTTTTGCGCATACCAAATAAACCTCTCATTTTTCTGCTTTTAAAAAAGA
>NZ_JAMAWN010000043.1:0-4812 GCF_023713305.1 Psychrobacillus sp. MER TA 171
AAAGACTTGTTTCCTAGATTCCGAAGTTGTAAGCTAAAGTTACCACACAATAACAAATAAACTAGGAAAGGAGACAAGTCATCTTTTTATATAGTTTTTTATAAAAAACAATGTACGTTGACTTTACAATATATATGCAAAATAATCAAGCTAAAAATGTAGATAAAAGACAATTAAAAGATACCATTTTAGGAAAAGATTTGTTGAATAAATACACGCCTAAAAAGGATTTGAATAGAAAAGCAGCAAACTATATCGAGAAACATTTGACCATAAAATCAGTCGTGAGATTTGAAACATGTAGTAGTTGGATGCAATTTCTGACGAATGGAGAAATGAGTGTGAAGAGATTACATAAAACGGATGCGTGTGGGAATCGTTTTTGTCCAATCTGCACATGGAAAACTGCTAAAAAAGATGCAATTAAATTATCAGTCATGCTCGATGCAGTGAAAGAAATTGAGGGGAAAGAATTTTTGTTTTTAACATTGACTGCCCCCAATTGTACTGGTGATGAATTGCGATTTGAGATTGATAGATTTAATAAAGCGGTTAAAAGATTATTTGATCGTAGGAATGTAAAACGTGTGGTGAAAGGTTACATCCGGAAATTAGAAGTAACAACAGATCAAGAGTCACATATTACCGAAGAATTATACAACCGTAAAAAAGGATATTTTGATATGAGGGGTTATAAAGTTGGGGATGCGAACCCCCAATACAATACATATAATCCTCATGTTCATATAATCGTTGCCGTGAATAAAACTTATTTTACGGATACAAAAGCATTTATTAAGCAAGAGAATTGGCTTGAAATGTGGCAAGAGTGTATGGAAGATAAGACCATTACACAGGTAGATGCTAAGAAAGTGCGAGCAACTGGTAATTCAAATGCAGTTTTAGAGATTGCTAAGTATTCGGCAAAAGGTTCTGACCTGTATCATAGTGAAGCTGTGTTTGATACGTTTTATATCGCCTTGAAGAAAAGACAATTACTTGTTTTTTCAGGAATGATGAAAGACTATGCGAAAAAATATGAGAATGGTGAACTGGATCGATTCAAGAAACAAGACGAAGCCTTTTATACGCATCTGTTGCAGTCAATATGGAAAGGCTCAAAGTATGAAAATAAATTAAAAGAATTATCTCCAGTAGAGTTGGAAGGGTTTAATAAACGTGCTTTGTACATTGAGGAAAATGACGAGGTGGAATGAGAGTGGCTTTTGCTACTCTTTTTTTAAAAAAAAAAGATAAGAAAGTATATAATTTCTTATTCAACTAACGCAGCAGGTTAGTTTAAGAAGGAGTAATATAGTGTTAATTATAAATTACATAATAGGAGGCAAAAAATGAGTTTTGCTGGATACCAAAGTCTAATGAATGATACAAAATGGGAAGAAATTTGGTTAGCAATGATTGATATACCAGAACTTATCTATTGGCGACAGAGGGATATTGAGACTAATTATACTTGTGATTGGGATGCAGAATGGTTTCATCATTTCAAAACAAATGGAGATAAGGATAGCTATAAAACAATTGAATGGTTGGAAATTAAATTCGAAAATGAAGAAATAAAAAATAAATTGTTAAAAATTCTAAAAGAGATACACGTTCCGGGTGAAGTTTTAGGAAATACTATCAAGGTTTATGGTTATATAAAGGAAGGGACTTTCATGGATTATATTTAAAGAATCTTCTTCAACTAACGGGTGCTTTAGTTGAAGAAGGACCATCTTTTGATGGTCCTTCTTTTATTTCCAGAATTTCCACCATTTTTTTTGTTGAGTAGCTGCAATTTGTTTTTTTGCTTCTTGTGATTCTCTTAGTGCTTTCATTAGGTTTTGATCTCTTTCAATTTGTCTTTTTTCTTGTGCTTCCAGTCTTTCGAGTATTTTTTGATTAAATTCCTGTTGTGCTTGGATGAATTCAATCAAAGGATTTTTCTCGTGTAGCGGTATAGCGGATGGCGATATGGTTAAATTGGACCGATATAAAGACGCTATATGTTGGACTGATTCATCTAGTGACCTGCCCATATTCTTCATGTCACATAAATACTCTAAGAACCTAATATCATCTTCGCTATATTGACGCCAACCATTTTCGGCTTTGGCGAAAGGGTATCCTTGTTCTTCCAGCATTTGTGAATATTTTCGGATGGTAACGGGTTGTATCGAAAGCCGCTTTGCGACATCTTTGCTGGAATAGGTTTTTGTATTGTTTTGCATATAGTTCACCTCTAAGAAATTATTCGCTATGAATCTTGAAAAAGCCTTTAAAGATAGATTGAAAGGAAAGATTTCAAATGGTAAACTAATAACATACTAAATTTATTTTACTTTTTTTATGTCGAACCCATGCGGGATCTGACGGTGATGAATAATACAGGTCTTTGGACTGATTGTGTTAAAAAGCATGACTTACTATGCTACCAATCTGCCCAAAGGCCTTTTTGTGTTCTTTGGGAGAAAGGATAATGAATCTATGGTTCCTTAAAATCAATCGTTGTTAGAGGTAAAATGTCTCGGAAAATAGTTATTGTTATAAGCAAGGGGAGTCCGTCCTTGTTCGTATCTGGCGAAAATAATAACTAAACGTGATAAAAGAGTGTAGAAGTGTATAGCATTTAAAAACTATAAAACAGGAGTACTTCAAGTACATCGGAAAAGGGAGAGGTAATTAATGACAATCAAACTAAACGAGGTTGAAACGAAATTATTCGAAAGGGTTCATGCAAAACATTTGAGCGTGATCGGTAACGAGGAAAAGACAAAATATCAAAAAGAGGAAATCGTAAAAATCGAACGAGATATTCGAAACAAATGTCTGAAGGTGTATTTCCGAAATGGAGAATGGTTCCGGTATTTTACGGACGGAACGTGGGGATGAAGAATGGCTATCGACTTTGGTTGATAGCTCGTATCTGAAAGATGCGAAATGATCAATCGGCGAAGCTGATTGATTCGGACCAGTGCAGCTGGGACGAAACGAAATCGCGAAGCGGTTTCTTGCTACAAAGTAGCAACACTGTGACTTTCATGGGTCACGATTAGAAGCGAACAATGTTCGCTGGCTTTAGGCTTCAATACACACATGAGCAGAACGAGGCACGCCATATGGTGATGTCTTTGAACCGAAGGTGAAATGCGTCACCTTATGGCGTTAACCGTCAAATTAGCGGTTTAGAAGAGTTTTAATTTTATTGCATTTATTAAAAAAACATTTAGGAGGTGTTTAAATGGCAAATAATCGGGGTGGTAATCGACTGAAATATCAAGTAGAGCAAGCAATTAAACGAATTAACTATATCGGAAAGTCTAAAAAAGAGTTGCGACAAAATGAAACTGAAACAGGTATTCATTCCATCACACAAGTGAAGCACACGCTTTCTGTTGGACAGAATTTTGCAGAATGGATAAAAGAGCGGGGAGTAAAAGATCTGTACCAGTTGAAGCGTTCGGATTACCGAGATTATATTTCTCATATGCAGGAAAAAGGAGTTTCAAATGGTCACTTAATCAATATAGAAACGAATTTAAGATTGCTGCAGAAAGGAATGCACAACATTTCAGTAGATAAGGGGTTTGAGGGGCGAGAGTGGATCCCGAAAACTAGATTGATAGATACAGCTACTCGTGAAAAACCACAGGACCGTTCTTATTCCGCAGAAGAAATAAAAGGATTTCGAGAAAAGCTTTCTACCAATACGAAAGTTGGTGCGGATCTCCAACAAGCTTTTGGACTTCGGTTGCGTGAAGTTGCTAATTCAAAAGTGGCCCATATCGTTGAAAAGGACGGTAAGCTCTTCTGGAAGGCTTCAGAAGATAAGCTAGCCTTAAATACAGCACAAGGTGTTACAAAGGCAGGAAGAGGTCGTATATCGCCTTGTAGGCCGGAATTTGAAGCGAGAGTGCGTGAATTGATTCAGGGGAAGGAAAAGGACGCTTTTTTATCTCCTGTGCGTTATAACACGCTTAAATCAGCTTATAATCGTGCAGGAATAAAAGGTTCTCATTCTTTTAGGCATACATATGCCAGAGAAATGCTAAAAAGTGAGTTGCAGCAAAGAGGAATTGAAACCGCAGGTCGTGAAGTGATTCAACGCATGTTAGAAAATCGGGCTGCTGGTTATCGCAAAGACCATACAATCACGAAAAATGAACGACCTTTATACAGGGAAGTCGTACAAGTCATGGATAAGGTGCAGGAATATTTAGGGCATGGAGAAGGTCGTATAGATTTGGCGGAAGTATATCTAAAGGGCGTGTAAAGATAGAACGGAATGGACGGAACCGGCTGAGCGAAGCGATCCCTTTACAATGAGCAGGGGCATGTTAACCTATCTCGGTTCGTGCCACTGCTTTTTTCTGCATGTGGCACTTGGCACGAAAGACACATGCCCCGAAAGGCTCGTTGTAAAGGGCAGCCGGTGGAGTTCATGGAGTGGGGGAAATGAATAAAACAAGTTATTTGGAGTGGCGGATATTTGGTTTTGATTTTAGGGTTTTGAATTAAAAAAAAGCCCCGTTTTTTGGGGGCTTTTTTGGTCTCTCTTCTCTTTTAATACTATACGTCACTATTTCGGCACGAAATCGGGGCGTATAGTTGCTCTTTGCTCTTACTCTCTCAAGGGTTTCGGAGTTTCGGAAACGACTTTTTCTAGCATAGTGTTTATAAAAAAAGACTTGTTTCCTAGATTCCGAAGTTGTAAGCTAAAGTTACCACACAATAACAAATAAACTAGGAAAGGAGACAAGTCATCTTTTTATATAGTTTTTTATAAAAAACAATGTACGTTGACTTTAC
>NZ_JAMAWN010000044.1:0-2962 GCF_023713305.1 Psychrobacillus sp. MER TA 171
AAAAAAGAAACAAACGCAAGATATTCAAATTGTGATCACTTACGTGATTGCAAGTGTAGTACTTTTAACTTTTAGGTTAAGTTAATAAGGGCGCACGGTGGATGCCTTGGCACTAGGAGTCGATGAAGGACGGCACTAACACCGATATGCTTCGGGGAGCTGTAAGTGAGCTTCGATCCGAAGATTTCCGAATGGGGAAACCCACTGCCCGTAATGGGGCAGTACATTTGCGTGAATACATAGCGCATCTGAGACACACCCAGGGAACTGAAACATCTAAGTACCTGGAGGAAGAGAAAGAAAATTCGATTCCCTGAGTAGCGGCGAGCGAAACGGGAAGAGCCCAAACCAAGAGGCTTGCCTCTTGGGGTTGTAGGACACTCTATACGGAGTTACAAAAGAATGAGCTAGACGAAGCGATCTGGAAAGGTCCGCAGGATAGGGTAAAAGCCCCGTAGTCAAAAGTTCATTCCCTCCAGAGTGTATCCTGAGTACGGCGGAACACGTGAAATTCCGTCGGAATCCGGGAGGACCATCTCCCAAGGCTAAATACTACCTAGTGACCGATAGTGAACCAGTACCGTGAGGGAAAGGTGAAAAGCACCCCGGAAGGGGAGTGAAATAGACCCTGAAACCGTGTGCCTACAAATAGTCAAAGCCCGTTAACGGGTGATGGCGTGCCTTTTGTAGAATGAACCGGCGAGTTACGATTACATGCGAGGTTAAGTTGAGAAGACGGAGCCGCAGCGAAAGCGAGTCTGAATAGGGCGAATGAGTATGTGGTCGTAGACCCGAAACCAGGTGATCTACCCATGTCCAGGATGAAGGTGAGGTAACACTTACTGGAGGTCCGAACCCACGCACGTTGAAAAGTGCGGGGATGAGGTGTGGGTAGCGGAGAAATTCCAATCGAACCTGGAGATAGCTGGTTCTCTCCGAAATAGCTTTAGGGCTAGCCTCAAACGTTAGAATCTTGGAGGTAGAGCACTGTTTGGACTAGGGGCCCATCCCGGGTTACCGAATTCAGACAAACTCCGAATGCCAATGATTTATGTTTGGGAGTCAGACTGCGAGTGATAAGATCCGTAGTCAAGAGGGAAACAGCCCAGACCACCAGCTAAGGTCCCAAAGTATTTGTTAAGTGGAAAAGGATGTGGCGTTGCTTAGACAACCAGGATGTTGGCTTAGAAGCAGCCATCATTTAAAGAGTGCGTAATAGCTCACTGGTCGAGTGACGCTGCGCCGAAAATGTATCGGGGCTAAACAAATCACCGAAGCTGTGGATTGATACCTTTGGTATCAGTGGTAGGAGAGCGTTCTAAGGGCGTTGAAGTCAGACCGGAAGGACTGGTGGAGCGCTTAGAAGTGAGAATGCCGGTATGAGTAGCGAAAGATGGGTGAGAATCCCATCCACCGTATGACTAAGGTTTCCTGAGGAAGGCTCGTCCGCTCAGGGTTAGTCGGGACCTAAGTCGAGGCCGATAGGCGTAGACGATGGACAACAGGTTGATATTCCTGTACCACCACCCCACCGTTTGAGTGATGGGGGGACGCAGTAGGATAGGGTAAGCGTGCTGTTGGTTATGCACGTCCAAGCAGTGAGGTGTGAGTGTAGGCAAATCCGCACTCTGTAACATTGAGCTGTGATGGCAAGGACGTATGTCCGGAGTTCCTGATTTCACACTGCCAAGAAAAGCCTCTAACGAGGTGGGAGGTGCCCGTACCGCAAACCGACACAGGTAGTCGAGGAGAGAATCCTAAGGTGAGCGAGAGAACTCTCGTTAAGGAACTCGGCAAAATGACCCCGTAACTTCGGGAGAAGGGGTGCTCTTTTGGGTGAATAGCCTAGAAGAGCCGCAGTGAATAGGCCCAGGCGACTGTTTAGCAAAAACACAGGTCTCTGCAAAACCGTAAGGTGAAGTATAGGGGCTGACGCCTGCCCGGTGCTGGAAGGTTAAGAGGAGTGCTTAGCGCAAGCGAAGGTGCGAATTGAAGCCCCAGTAAACGGCGGCCGTAACTATAACGGTCCTAAGGTAGCGAAATTCCTTGTCGGGTAAGTTCCGACCCGCACGAAAGGCGTAACGATCTGGGCACTGTCTCAACGAGAGACTCGGTGAAATTATAGTACCTGTGAAGATGCAGGTTACCCGCGACAGGACGGAAAGACCCCGTGGAGCTTTACTGTAGCTTGATATTGAATTTTGGTGCAACTTGTACAGGATAGGTAGGAGCCTTAGAGCCCGGAGCGCCAGCTTCGGAGGAGGCGTCGGTGGGATACTACCCTGGTTGTATTGAAATTCTAACCCATACCCGTAACCCGGGTAGGAGACAGTGTCAGGCGGGCAGTTTGACTGGGGCGGTCGCCTCCTAAAGTGTAACGGAGGCGCCCAAAGGTTCCCTCAGAATGGTTGGAAATCATTCGAAGAGTGTAAAGGCAGAAGGGAGCTTGACTGCGAGACCTACAAGTCGAGCAGGGTCGAAAGACGGGCTTAGTGATCCGGTGGTTCCGCATGGAAGGGCCATCGCTCAACGGATAAAAGCTACCCCGGGGATAACAGGCTTATCTCCCCCAAGAGTCCACATCGACGGGGAGGTTTGGCACCTCGATGTCGGCTCATCGCATCCTGGGGCTGTAGTCGGTCCCAAGGGTTGGGCTGTTCGCCCATTAAAGCGGTACGCGAGCTGGGTTCAGAACGTCGTGAGACAGTTCGGTCCCTATCCGTCGTGGGCGTAGGAAATTTGAGAGGAGCTGTCCTTAGTACGAGAGGACCGGGATGGACACACCGCTGGTGTACCAGTTGTTCTGCCAAGGGCATCGCTGGGTAGCTATGTGTGGACGGGATAAGTGCTGAAAGCATCTAAGCACGAAGCCCCCCTCAAGATGAGATTTCCCATTACGCAAGTAAGTAAGATCCCTCAAAGACGATGAGGTAGATAGGTTCGGGGTGGAAGCGTGGCGACA
>NZ_JAMAWN010000045.1:0-1932 GCF_023713305.1 Psychrobacillus sp. MER TA 171
ATCTGTTGGATTTCCTATAGGAAGTGGTCGCCTCTTGGCTCCCTCACCCTTTTTATGTTTTACCTGTTTGACCCCTGCTTTACCGAGGGAGCCAAAAAGGAAAAGTCTATTTTTAACATGACTAAATAAAGCTGACAGGTGCTTACCTGCTTATTTGAGTTGCCTAACTTCATATCGTTTGGACGAAGATTGGAGGATGCTCCATTTCAGTACTTCGTCCTTTTTTATTTCAATCTACTTTTCTCTCAGACCGTGCCCATGAGACAATGGAACGGACAAGGTTGACACAGGAAATAGCTTTTCCCCCTTGCGGGCACTTAGTGCACTGCTTAATAAGCCTGCTACCCATCGTTCATTATGGAAGGTCTAACCACTGGCTGCGACGCTGAGGAAGAAGAGAGTGTAGCGCTCATTTTGGTCTTCTTTCACTTTGATTGCTAATAACGAGGCAGACATCGATGATTCTGATGGGCACCCAGGTCTGAGACAATCTTGATTAATCCCACCTTAGGAGGTGATTGGCATGTCACAAATGCTAGTCGGTATCGACGTGAGTTTGCGCTCCCATCATGTCCATTTCATGCATGGAGAGGGACATACGCTCGCTGATTTTTCTGTTTCCAATGATACAGAAGGTGCGAACACCTTAATTCAAAAGCTTTTAGGAACAGCGGAAAAAAATCAGTGCGAACATATTAAAATTGGATTAGAAGCGACAGACCAGTATAGCTGGCACGTTGCTCATTATTTAAAGAATCAATTGCACAATTATGAACCAACGTTTCAAACAGCGGTTTATATGTTAAATGCACGTAAAGTATCTCGCTTTAAAAAGGGGTACGATACGTTACCGAAAAACGATCGAATTGACGCCTGGGTAATTGCGGATCATTTACGCTTTGGACGTCTGCCACATGAAATGCAAGAAACCTTACAATATGAAGCACTTCGTCGTTTAACACGTACCCGATTCCATCTAATGCATGAAGTTGCACGTAATAAAACCTACATGATGAACCAACTGTTTTTAAAGTTTAGTGGCCTACGCCAAGATAACCCGTTCTCGAATACATTCGGTACGACCAGTCTCGCTGTCATTGAAGAGCTAGATCCGGAAACCATTGCCGAGATGCCTTTAGAAGAACTGGTTGAGTTCTTACAGGAGAAAGGCAAAAAACGTTTTGCCGAGCCAGAAGAAATCGCTAAATATCTTCAAAAGCTTGCACGTAATTCCTTTCGATTAGACAAGGCCATGGCTGATCCCGTTAACATCTCACTATCCGTGATTTTAAGTACGATTCGCCATATGGAATCCCAAGTCAAACGTTTGGATAAGGAAATCGAGCGTATGATGAAAGGTTTCACCCAAACATTAACTTCCGTAAAAGGCATTGGACCCGTGTACGCAGCCGGCTTGCTCGCCGAAATTGGAGATATCAAGCGTTTTGATGACCACCACGCATTAGCGAAATATGCTGGACTCGTTTGGACACAGTATCAATCTGGCGAATTTGAAGCCGAAAATACTAGCCGGATGCGAACCGGCAATAAATACCTACGGTATTATCTTGTACAAGCAGCAGATGCGGTACGTAAATATGACACTGAATATAAAGCCTTTTATCAAAAGAAATACCAAGAAGTAACCAAGCACCAACATAAACGCGCTCTCGTCTTAACCGCTAGAAAACTAGTACGCCTCGTGCATTCGCTACTACGCACGAATCAGCTGTACATACCACCAGAAAGGAGAGACTGAGTTAACCAACTCACAACCTTTCACCCGTTAAATAACTTCCATTTTTTTCTTTTTTAAAAGCAGAAAAATGAGAGGTTTATTTGGTATGCGCAAAAAGTGTTCATTTGGAAAGTATCACTTAAGTAATTTCCAATTCATTTCTTTTTTTCGCTTGACATATTACCACTGGGCTT
>NZ_JAMAWN010000046.1:0-1848 GCF_023713305.1 Psychrobacillus sp. MER TA 171
TTTCCACACTCTTAGCTTCTCTTTTCTTCAATTCAAAGTGGGTAATGGCCTCTAGGAACTCTAAATAGGTCCATGAGGATTTCTCAGCTTCGCGAAGGAGCTGTGGAAGCTCCTCGGCTGTTTCGGCTAAGCGTAATAGTTTGAACTGGCTCTGAATTTCTTTTACCGTATGATTCATGAAAGTTCGCCTCCTAAAATGCTTGTGTACGTACTTAAAGGACGTGTTCCAACTGGTATATCTACTTTATGAATCAGCCGTTTCTCCTGTTCTAAGGAAAGTAATGGTTCCTGTTGAGATTGTTTTTTTAGGTAAAGTACAACGTCTTTAAAATCATTCGCACTATACAAATTTTCATTGATGCATTTCTCCAGCGCCTTATCTAACCAAGTGGAATCGTTTATTGAAACCGAACGGAAAATTTCTAAATGATCTCGACGATAACGTGGGTATTTCTCGAGCACTTTCTCTATGTACGCCTTCGCTTTTTCTTCCTCTTCAAATGTCGATAAAAGCCCCTTTTTTAAAGCCTCGATACCTTTAGATCGATCCCTACTATGATTTCTATTCTTAATAAGAATACCCTTCTCCTTGCTGATTGTATGTTTGGCAATGACTTCACGATTCTTACTACTTCTGATAACCAACTGCTTGTTATTGGAGCCTTTTACTTCAAGGAACACCTGATTATTTCCTTTTGTTTTGTAAGTACCTATCGGTACGGAGTATCGATTAGACTCAAATCTGACTGTGTTGTCCTTCATTACATTTCTTGTTATACTAGACTCATTCATACTTTCTATTGAAAGTAAGCTAGAGACCGGTTGTAAGTGTTGCTTTTCGAGGAGAAACACTTCTGCGGGTCTTTTTTTCGTTGTGTTATGCACATTGTGATTCCCAGTTCGTTCGAGCCATTGAAGTGCTCGTTCATTCCAGTCATCAATATCTTTAAAAACTCGACTATCTGCGAAGTTTCCTTTGATAAATTTAACGACATTTTCAATCATTCCTTTTGATTCAGGGTCTGCCTTACGACATAAATGAACCCTGAAATTCCGTTCTTTCACATACGATTGAAAATCGGTAGTCAGAATTAAATCACCAGCGTTCTCGCTAACCGAAAGTAAATGATCCTGATCGTATACAATTTCGTTAGGCATTCCCCCATAAAAGTGAAAGGCGTTTTCATGGCAGCGAATCGCATCTCTTGTTGTAAATGGTCGATCTTGCCATTCCATGTATTTGTGGCGTGAATGCGCCAAAACAAACGCGATAAAGTAAAGTTTTATTTCTCTTTTACTTACCGTTTTCTGCTTTGTTTCTCCCCAATCAACCTGCATCTGTTTTCCCATAGGCTGTTGTTGTATTGCCTCATACTGCCTTGTTTGTTTCGTCTTTTCAATTTGATATTTCTCTCTGACTTCTTGAACATATAATCGAACAGTACTGTCTCCAATCTCTAGGCTTGGAAACTTTTCTAATAACCAATCTTTAATCTGAGCTGCACTTAGGTGTGGATATTCCTCCAACCAGGCAACTATCCAATCTAGATGCTCATCTAATTTCTTCTTCCTTGTTTTACCTTCTTCAAATTGTTGTATCGCCTCTTCAAAGCTCATCTCCAAATATTTATACACTGTCGTTCTAGATACTTTAAACTGATTTGCAATTTGAGAAACTGTTAAGTTTCTTTTGGCTAGTTGATGAATTTCTAAATAAAGCACTAATTTTCCCTCCACTTGTCTGACCCCCAATAAACGAATATATATAGTTTACTGAAAATCTATTAGATTAGCGAAAGTGTTCAATGTTATTTAGCAGCAACTGTCCATTTTATTTTAGCGTTTACA
>NZ_JAMAWN010000047.1:0-1705 GCF_023713305.1 Psychrobacillus sp. MER TA 171
CCCGGCAAGCCTTCTCCCTCGCTGCGCTCAGTCCGGGTGCTCGCCGTGGCCGCTAATCCCCTAGGAGTCACCGCTCTGCACTCCAATCCAATCCACTTTTCTACCTGTTATAGAATTTTTTAAAATGTACTCAGACCGAAAAATTATTTTCTTGCTATACTAAAGAAAAGTAAATGCAGGGGTGCTCACAATGATTTCAAACCAAGAAACGCTGAACTTAAGTCCATACATGGCGTTATATGATTTAATAATTCCAAAAGACAATATGCTTCGTCAAATCAATGAACTTGTTGATTTTTCGTTTATTTTAGAAGAACTTCAATCAAAATATTGTTTGGATCATGGTCGTAAAGCGATTTCACCCATTCGTATGTTTAAGTATTTATTATTAAAAGCAATTCATGATGTGTCCGATGTGGATTTAGTGGAACGTTCAAAATATGATATGTCATTTAAATACTTCTTAGGAATGGCTCCAGAGGATGAGGTCATTGAACCAAGTTCACTTACAAAATTTCGTCGACTTCGTTTACAAGATGTAGATTTGTTAGATATGTTAATTGGGAAAACCGTTGAAATCGCACTTGAAAAAGAAATCATCAAAAGTAAAACAATCATTGTGGACGCAACGCATACGAAAGCACGTTACAATCAAAAATCGCCCAAAGAATTCTTACAAGAAAAATCAAAGAATGCCCGAAAAGCGGTCTATAAAATAGATGAATCTATGAAAGAGAAGTTTCCAGAAAAACCGACTTCTAACGAAGTGTCAGATGAAGTGACTTACTGTAAAAAAGTCATTGAAGTGATAGAGAAAGAGCCACAAATAGCGCAAGTGCCTGCCGTGAAAGAACGTTTAAATACATTAAAAGAAATCGTAGAAGACACACTATTTCATCTGAATTATTCAAGCGATACCGATGCACGTGTCGGACATAAATCAGCAGATACATCTTTCTTTGGTTATAAAACTCATATAGCGATGAGCGATGAACGAATTATTACAGCAGCGATTGTAACAACTGGTGAACAAGGTGATGGACAACATTTAATAGATTTAATTGAAAAAAGCCAACGTACAGGTATGAAAATAGAGAAGGTGCTTGGAGATACAGCATATTCTAGTAAAGACAATTTAATATATACCAAGACAAATAAGGTCCAACTCATTTCAAAATTACATCCGCTGATTACAAATGGCCACCGTAGAAAAGAAGATTTATTTGAATTTAATAAAGACGCTAATTTATATGTTTGTCCAGCGGGTCATTTAGCAAAAGGAAAAACTATAAAAAAAAGAAATACAGATGACAACCGTAACCCTCAAATCAAATATAATTTTGATGTTGAAAAATGTAAAATATGCCCTTTCAGAGTT
Source organism: Psychrobacillus sp. MER TA 171 (assembly GCF_023713305.1). Classification (NCBI taxonomy): domain Bacteria; kingdom Bacillati; phylum Bacillota; class Bacilli; order Caryophanales; family Bacillaceae; genus Psychrobacillus; species Psychrobacillus sp. MER TA 171. Next base: position 1,379 of record NZ_JAMAWN010000047.1, read on the forward strand.
GGGTGTTACAAAGAAGGATCGAAATCTAAAACATATTGTGTCACAATCAAATCGACAGAGCACCTTGAACAAGAGGCATTTCAGAATACCGAAGAATTTAAACAGCTTGCCAAAGAGCGATATAAAATCGAGGCAAAGAATAGTGAATTAAAGAGTGGACACGGCTACGATACAGCGATTAGCACGGGTCTTTTTGGCATGGAAATACAAGGAGCCACAACCATATTTGCGGTCAACTTGAAGCGAATCCTAAAGTTACTTAACGAATGAGAGCAAGAATAAGGCAATGAAAAAGGGTATTTTCTGTTCAGTTTGAACAAAAAGTAC
>NZ_JAMAWN010000048.1:0-1700 GCF_023713305.1 Psychrobacillus sp. MER TA 171
GAGGGCACTGAAAAACTAACGAGTTTTAAAATCTAATTGGTTTTTCAACCAAAAATAAGGCACTTTCTGTTCAATTCGAACGGAAAGTGCCTTATTTCATTGTCTATTTCTTACTCTTTTTCATTTAGTAGTTTCATGATTCGTTTCAGGTTGACAGCGAATATCGTTGTGGCACCTTGTATTTCCATGCCAAATAAACCCGCTGATTTTGCCGTTTTATAGCCGTGCGGATTTTTAATCTCACTATTTTTCGCCTCAATTTTATAGCGTTTTTTGGCTAGTTCTTTGAAGGCCTCAGTTTCTTGGAAGGCCGCTTGTTCTTCATGTTCATTTGATTTCAATGAGATGCTATACGTTTTACTTTTCGCACCTTCTATATAGCAGCCTTCACGCATTGGACAAACTTTACATTTTTCGATGTCAAAATAAAAGGTGATTTTTTGATTTTGATTTTCATTTTTCTTTCCAGTCCGTGCTTTTCGAATCGCCATGTGCCCGACTGGGCACACAAACATACCGGCATCTTTATTAAAATCAAATGCAATTTTTCTTTGACCGTTACCATTTGTGATAACGGGATTTAATTTTGAAATTAATTGAAGTTCTTCCGATTTGGCGTATTGTAAATTATCTTTGCCTGAATAAGCCGTGTCTCCAATGATCGTCTCGATGTCCATCCCTGTCCCTTTACTTTTCTCTACTAATTCTTGAAGATATTGACCATCACTTTTTTCACCTGTTGTTACAATCGCGGCTGTGATAATTCGTTCATCACTCATCGCGATATGCGTTTTGAATCCAAAGAAAGCCGAGTCTGCCGATTTATGTCCGACACGCGCATCAGGATCTTTTGAATGACCCAACTGTGTATCGTAATCATCGATGACTTCTTTTAAGACATTTAATTTTTCTTTCACAGCGGGGATTTGTGCTACTTTTGATTGTGTTTCGACGACTTCCACAACTCGGCGGCAATAATCCAATTCCTCCGTCACTTCATTTGAAGTTGGCTTTTTAGGAAACTTTCCGACCATCTCTTCCTCGAGTTGGTAAACCGTTTTACGCACATTTTTTGATTTTTCTTGTAAAAACTCTTTTGGTGATTTTTGATTATAACGAGCTTTTGTGTGAGTTGCATCGACAATAACGGTTTTACTGGTGATAAGCCCTTTTTCCAACGCAATTTCAACCGTCTTTCCAATGAGTAAATCTAATAGATTCATGTCTTGGAGACGAAGGCGGCGAAATTTTGTAAGAGAACTGGAATCAATGACTTCTTCTTCTGGTGACATATCTAGAAAATATTTAAACGACATATCGAATTTTGAACGCTCTACGAGATCGGCATCTGATAGGTCATGTATGGCTTTCAACAGTAAATATTTGAACATACGAATAGGTGGAATCGCATTTCTACCATTATCCAAACAATATTTTGATTTTAATTCGTCTAAGATAAATGAAAAATCGACGAGCTCGTTGATTTGGCGAAGCATATTATCTTTTGGGATAACTAAATCATACAAACTTATATAAGGGCTCAAATTTAGTGTTTCTTGTTTGGAAATCATGGTTGCGTCACCTCTAGTTAGTTTTACTCATTATACTATGATAAGAGGATGTAAGATAAAGAAAAAGCGATTGCGTGAACAGGTTCACGCAATCGCTTTAGTAATTTCATTGACTTTTTCAGTGCCCTC
>NZ_JAMAWN010000049.1:0-1623 GCF_023713305.1 Psychrobacillus sp. MER TA 171
GGGCCGCCCCCTGGAAAGCATCCGCTCGGAACGGAAAGACATGGATTCAGAAAATAGTAGAAGATGAACAGAACCTGCATTCATACTCTACCTCTAAACGTTTTAAAGGCACTTTTTCAGTGCCCTCAGCACAGCAGCGAGGAGGCTGAAGCCACGCCGGCGGAAAGCGTAGTCTGGAACAAAATCAAAGTATACTCGCTATTAATCTCTTTAAGTATATGAAATAGAAATTAATAAATAGAAGCTTCTCTAATTAAAAAGGCTATGTTAAAGGCTAGGGTTGTTTATTCGTGAAGCGATGTAGTTTGTGAAATATTACACTTAAGCTGAAGGTGCAGTTTAGTTCAATAAGAAAATTTGTTAAAAGTACTATATTTTTATCTGAGAATGTTATGAGAAAGGGGTTCAAAGTGGCTATTTATTCAATAAATAATTACGAAAAATTAAAAGACATTTATTTACACGATTCTGAACTTCAAAATATATTGGTTAATTACAGTAAAAAGGAAATAGAAATAAATCTAATTACAGCGACGAACCAAGACACAAATACAAGGGAAATTAAGTTGTATTTCAATGAGGTAAGAAATTTACACGTTCCAATGCTAGAACCATGGGGAAGTGGCTTTTATATCAACTCAATTGATTTAGAAGTAGAAGATGAATTTATTAAGACTACAATTACATTAAACTCTGGGGACGAGATAAGATGTGTCTCAGAAACTATAGAAACGGATTATTCTTATTAAGCTAAAGGTCAACCAGAAAAATCTGGCTAACCTTAAATTATGAACGGGTGCTTTAACAAAATGTGGGCATCATTTCGATGGTCTATTTTTATGTTCAAAACATTAAGTTGTTCTTAAGTTGATCTCAGACATGCTTTGTGAAATGTTACAATTAAACTAAACCAGCAGTTTAGTTGAAGAGTGAGTATAATTATTTTAAGAACTAATTTAATCAAGGAGAACTCATAATGCTTACCGATAAACAGAAATTACTTTTTGAAAACTTAAAGAACATTAAAGATTATTGGACACACACTGCGGTTGAACATTTAAGTCCTGACGCTGATTTAATCGCTTCTAACTGTGAAGAGGAGTATCAGTTGCTGGCAAACAAAATCACTTCGGACGAAGAACTGCTTGCCTTTCGAAAAATACAAAATGAACTTATAGAAGGAGTTATTCATTCTATATTAGTGATGGTCGATGGCGGGGATGACCAAGCAGACAAGTTGTTGGTTGATTTAATAGATAGAGAAACCAAAGAATCGTTGCAAGACGACATCGCACTACACGAAGAATTTATTGGTTTTCTACTTGATGCAGAAGTCGAATAAATTGTATTTCTTCATCAACTACGGGTGCTTTAGTAAAGAGAAAATCAAATTAAAATGAGCTTGGAGGAGATCTCCCAGCTCATTTTTTGTCTTAAATCAACCTCTACCTTTAACATAGCCATCAAAAACCTCCCCAGTTCTTGATTGAAGTGGAAGGCGGCGACTCCCTCTTAAAATGTAGTCGTACCAATGGTTTCATTACGTATTTTAAAGTGAAAAAAATTTTTTTAACTCGTCTTACTGATCTTTTGCACCCTTATTAAACCACTTATTAAAAATAT
>NZ_JAMAWN010000004.1:0-235507 GCF_023713305.1 Psychrobacillus sp. MER TA 171
GATGATGTCATCAACAGATTGACACTCTCTAGCTAAATCCTTGATTCTCATATTTTCGTAATTTTGCATAATGATCATCTCCTATAGGAAAGTTATGGTCATTTACACAAAATTTTATACGTTCTCGGAAGCGGTAGAAAATGCGGTGTTCACTGGGTTAAATATAGTGGGAGAAGCAGTAGTAGATGAGGTACTGTCAAATGACATGCAGGATATTGAGCTAGATGATGCTTTTGAGCTAGGGAGCGGTGTAAGGGGAGCTATTCGAAAAAATGGAGCGAAGGTTGTAGCAAAGAAAGCTGCTGGAAAATTTACTCATAAGGCTATGATTGGCTCACTAGCAGCTAAAAAAACTATTCTACTACTAAATGCTAACGTGGTTACCGGCGCATTAGTAACTGGTATGCTTTCTACCTTAGACATTTCCCGAGCTATAAAAGGTGAGATGTCTAAAACGCAGCTGTTTAAAAACATCACGAAAACAGCTGCAAATGTGGCAGGTAGTATAGGAGGTATGGCAATCGGTGCAGCCATAGGTGCTCTAATTCCATGGGGGAGTACAAGCACTGGGGCCCTAATAGGCGGTATAGTTGGTTTAATCATTGGTAGTATCGTCACATCTAAAATTGCAAGTAGGATTTTAAATCGTTTTATTGAAGACGATGCAAAAGAGATGCTAGATTTATTCGAGGTACAGCTCGAGCAGCATGTATACAATCATTTGCTGAACGAAAAAGAGCTTCAAAATCTTTTGGATTTATTTAAATCGAAATACAAAATCCCTAAATTATTGCGTCAAATGTTCAAGTCCAATGATCGTGAACAGTTTGCGCGAGAGATAATTCAAAAGGAGCTTGTTAGCATTTACAGTAATCGTAAAACCTTAAAGCTACCGACTATAAATGAAATCTATAAGGCTTTATTAGAAATGAAATAACAAAAGGCCATTGCTGAGAGCTATTCAGTAATGGCCTTACGTTATATATATGGAAAGAGATTGATTGCCGACATATCAATCTAGCCTCTATTTTTAAACTTCTTTGTTTCTCTCCGTAATTTCACAACCGTCATCTGTACAAGTTGCATCTGAATCAGTTTGAATATGCTGAAGAGGCGCGGTTTGATTTTCTTCCTCCCAAACTTTCTTCAATGTTTGGACGAAGGCTTCGTGAGGCTGCGCTCCAGAAATGGCATATTTTCTGTTGAAAACGAAGAAAGGCACTCCTTGAACACCGAGCTGTTGACCTTCTTGCTGATCCATTCGGACTTCATCTAAATAATCAGAGCTTGTTAGAACCTTGCTTGCTTCCTCACGATTTAATCCTACTTCGGTAGCTAAGTCTAAAAGAGTTTCGTGCTCACCTAGGAATTGAGATTCTAAGAAGTGAGCGCTTAAGAGACGTTCTGTTAATTCGCCACCTTTTCCTACCGACTCTGCATATTTCACTAAGCGATGCGCATCTAATGTATTGGTTTGTTTCATTTCGTCAAATTGGTATGCCAATCCTACTGTTGCTGCATTAGCAATGACCTGCTCATTCATTGCCTTTGCCTGCTCAGGGGACATATTCATCTTTTTAGCAAGCATTTCATGAACAGTTACACTTTTATCGCTTGGTAGATGAGGCTGTAGCTCAAAACTTTTAAAGCTAACTTCTACCTTGTCTTTTTGATCAAACTCCTCTAAAGCCTGCTCTAAACGACGCTTTCCAATATAACAAAATGGACAAACAAAATCCGACCATACTTCAATTTTCATGACTGTTCCCTACCTTCCTATTGATAGAGTTAATATAGCATAAATCATATAAAGAGCGGTCCTTGTTTGCTTAGACTAGCTACTTCACCGGAGCTTCTCCTAGAAAGAGAGCAATTTGTTGGATAAGGTCCCTCCAATTTAAGGAAGCGCGTGCAATGGATTGTAGCTCATAGCAAGTGCTTGAGAGTAATTTCTCATCGCTTGTTACTTTTTTTAATGTGTTAGCTATCCCTTCCCAGTCGGATGTGGAGTGTATCTTTCCATATCTTTGGTTGTACGTAATATCGGAGACGCCGTCCACGTCTGTGCAGATCAAATAACAACCATTCTTAGCTGCCTCTGCTAAGACATGAGCATGACATTCTACTATGGAGGTAAGGGTAAATATTTTCGCAGCTCTATATTCTTGTTCTAGGAGAACTTTATCGTAAATGGGACCTAAGATTTTTACTTGAGAGGCATAAGTATTTCCCTCTAATAAGGTTAATAATTTGGCTTTGAAATCCTCATTCATTGGTCCAACTAAGCGAAATTCCCAATTCGGAATTCCTGCAGATAAGAAAGCTATTATAGCTGGAAGGACTTGTTTCTCTGGGGAATCTAATCTACCTACTGTTAAAATTACATTTTTTTTATCTTTAAATAAAACAGGTTCTGTAGGAAAAAATTCATAAAAACCGTTTGGAATTCTTTTTACATTTAAATTCAGCATTTCGTTAATTTTATTTTGAATTGGCTCGCACTCAGAGGTAACTAAGTCACAGAGATTCAATAGTTCTTCAAAATAAGGCTCTTGTAATAACCGAGATAACCAGTATCGATTTACATCTAGTTTCATATAAATTTTCCCAAGCGGGTTATACATTTTATATGTCTTCAAAATAGATAGATAAGATGGGTAAGGACCAAATGCAACCGCAATATCAATTTCATGCGCATGCTCTATCATGTATAGTTTCATATTTTCCTCGAAGTTTCCCTCGGAGGAAACACGTGCAAACTTAACATTAGGAAAGGTCTCATGGAGTAATGTCTGGTTAATGTGAGCAGTTACTATGGTTACCTCGTATCCTAAATATTCACCAAGTAATATTGGAACAAGACATACATCCTTGAATAGATGAGCATCACCGAGCGTATAGGACTCAATACTGCACACAAGAGCAATTTTTTTGGACAATCTTTCAGCCCCTCTGGCTTTTATCTTTAACATATGTAAGTCAGCAGGAATGTTGAATGGTAAAGCAGAACTAAACGATTATGTATCGGTTTAAGAATTATAAGGGGCGATAATGGATGGACATAAATAAAATTATAAATAAATTAGGGATCACATCTTATACAAGTCTTGAAGAGGTACAGGGGGGAAAAGACTGCTTAGTATATAAAATACGAATACCGGATGGTACTAATCTTGCCCTTCGGATCCAACATGCGGAACGATATGATCAATTTTTATATGAAAAGAATATAAAGGAACTTGCATTAGAAAGTGGTATTCCGGTACCTATTGTGTATTCAGTTATAGTGGAAGATTCCTATGCTGCTATGCTAATGGAATGGATTAAAGGAGTAACTGTACTTCAAATGCTAATAGAAAAACCAACTGTAGCTCATCAGCTAGGAGCAGAATTTGGAAAGACACATGCAAAACTTCATCACATAACGGTACCGGAATCTTTAGAAATCAGAACTCCCAATTGGTTAACCCCAATCGGTTCAGAAAAAAAGATAATCGAAGAACTGCCACCAGCTAAAGAATGTCTTATTCACTTAGATTTTCATCCACTAAATGTTTTAACAGATGGTAGCAAGATTACGGGAGTAATAGATTGGACTAATGTAGCGTTAGGTGACCCAAGATTTGATTATGCAAGAACTCTATCTATTTTACAGATAGAGGGATATCGTCATTTTAAAGATAATCTATCTCTTATAAAGGCATTTGAAACAGGTTGGAGAACGGGCTATGAAAGTGTTGACGGGTCTTATAATAACCTTCCAGCATTTTTTGTTTGGGCGGGTATCAGAATGCAACGTGATATGGGGAATTCCTTAAGTGTAGAGCAGGAAAAGGACATAAAAGAATGGATTAACAGCTGGGGAATACATTTTTAAGAGTAGACCTCTTCTTGAGGTTATTTGTTTAATCCATTTGTATAAGGGAATTTAACAGGTAACACACTCTGTTTAAAGGAGAGGATTAATATGAATAAAAATGTCGCAGAGGTTATATTAGACCAGCTATCCCTTTTAGGGGTTAAGCGAATTTATGGGGTAACTGGTGATACTATTATTGGGCTTTTAGACGCAATGGCCAAACAGGATAAAATCGAATTTATTGCTGTAAAGCATGAGTCTGTGGCAGCATTCATGGCTTCGGCGGAAGCAAAACTGACTGGTAGATTAGCAGTATGTACTTCTACAATGGGCCCAGGTGCAGCCAATCTTTTAAATGGTCTTGGTGATGCATATTCAGACAAGGCACCTGTATTAGCGTTAACGGGTCAGGCGGAACAAAAAGAAATGGGGACAGACTTTCAGCAATATGTCGATCAGCAGGAGCTATTTAAGCCATTTGCAGCATACTCAGCAAACTTAAATAGTGAGAATGCCATCGTTGATTTACTTCAGAAGGCAGCTGAAATTTCTCTACAGCAGAGAACAGTGACTCACATATCGGTGCCTAAAAATTTATTTGAAAAAGAGACTACTGCAAAGGCTAGACAGCTCCCGAAAGTATTAGAGGGAACAGGCACCTTTGAACTAAATGATTTAGAAGAGGTAGCGGGAGTGATGAAACAGGCACGACAACCAATGATTTTAGCTGGTGCAGGAGCAAGAGGAGCAGCAGGAGATATAGCAGAGCTGGCTACGACTTGGGGAGCAGGAATTTTATTAAGTCTAGGCGGCAAAGGGATTTTTGAGGATGCTAAACCTCATCTCATCCAAGGGATTGGCGAGGGAGGAAATCCCCATGCCCCAAATGTATTTAAAGATGCGGATGTAGTTCTAATAGCAGGAGCAACATGGTGGCCGGAGGGATATGTACCAGAGGGTGCGACTATTATCCATATTGACCTTCATTTAGAGCATGCCAAGAAACGAGTGGCAGCTGATTATGGGATTAAGGGTAAAACTGAGCAGATTATTCCTCTTCTACTAGAAAGCATGAAAGGCAAACAGAAGAATGAAGAGTGGCTTAATCGTATAGAGGCAGTAAAAGAGAAATGGGCATATCAAAACGAACAGGAAGGTCAAATACAAGGATCTCCCGTTCATCCATCACGAATAGCAAGAGGACTAGAAAATAGGATAGCAGACGATGCAATCATTGCTTTAGACACAGGTGACGTAACAGTGTGGATGAATAGGAACTTCCGTCAAACAAACCAAAAGGTTCTCTTTTCAGGGTATTGGCGTTCCATGGGATTTGGGCTTCCTGCAGCAATTGCAGCAAAGTTAGAGCAACCAGAAAAACAAGTGGTAGCCGTGGTGGGAGACGGTGGTATAGAAATGACGTTAGCTGATTTATTGACTGCTACTCGTTATGGTCTGGATATCACGGTAGTAATTTTTAATAATGGAGCACTTCAAATGGAAAGCGATAAGATTCAAGCTGCTGGCAATGAAGAGTTAGGGACACAACTGACTAACCCAAATTTCGTTCAAGTGGCCGAGGCCTGTGGTTGGAAAGGGTTCCGAGTGGAAACGGATGAACACTTAGAAGAAATATTAAGCAAAGCCCTCCAAACTAAAGGACCAGTATTAGTCGACGTATGGACCGAGCAAGCATTTTTCCCAGAAACAGAATAACAAAAAAAGAAGCCCCAGAATAGGGCTTCTTTTTAAAAAGGGAAAATCCACGTCTGCATGTGGTCAGACGTGGATTTAGTCACCAATTAAAACATTGGGAATACGTAAGAGATTAGGAACCAAAGGATACCAAAGAATATTATTAGGTAAGCAGCATACTTGATGAAGGTTGCTCCTACCATCCCAGAATCAGTTCGTTCTTCACGATGTACTTCTACGCGTTTTTCTTCTTCAGCCATGTTTATTCCTCCTCTCACGGTATTTTTGAATATATTTTAATTAGGAAGGTTAATAAATGATTACCCACAAAGAAATTTGAATAAACCTATCGGGGATAGAAATGAGTTGAAGGGCATAGAGTCCTGTATTAAAATGAGGTAAATTGGAGGTAATAAAATGACGACAGCATTGCCGAAATGCCCAAAATGCAATTCCGAATATACATATGAAGATGGCTCTCTTTTAGTTTGTCCTGAATGTGCTCATGAATGGTCCTTAACAGAAGAAGTAGGAGATACAGCAGAAGAGTTGGTGGTGAAGGACTCTAACGGGAATATCCTCGAGGATGGAGACTCTGTTACAGTTATTAAAGATTTAAAAGTAAAAGGGAGCTCTTCCACGCTAAAAATCGGGACGAAAGTAAAGAGTATCCGCTTAGTAGATGGAGATCATAACATTGATTGTAAGATTGATGGCTTTGGGGCCATGAAGTTAAAGTCTGAGTTTGTGAAAAAGAGCTAATATATCTAAAGGAAGTGTGCAAGATGAAAGAGGAAGATCAAATATTTAGAGCATTTTTAAGAAGTCACATTGATTGGTTGTTAGAGGTGCAAATTGCAATAAAAGAAAAAGACCTTGAAAGAGCCGAGGAACTAATAGATAAAGTGATAAAACAAGCCAAGAACACATTAGAGGATTAAAAGAAAAGCTCACTTGAAAAGTGGGCTTTTTATTTAAATCAAGTTTGACAAATGATAGAGGTAGTCCAGTTTCATAATTAAAATCGAACAATATGTCTATATTTATTGGTTTATCCTCAAGAGAGCTGAAATTAATTTTTCTTTATTCTTAAAAAGAATATAATCTCATTGTGCCTTGTGCCTTATTTATCTCGTGTGTGTTCTTCATTAAAGTTAGAAATTAAGAATGTGACTAATGTATCTACTTTTAAAAAAAATATCACTTTATGCAAGCGTTTGCATTATAATGAATATATCAAATACTTCTGATGGGGGTCGGAGAACATGAAGACAAATAAGGAGCCTTGGTGGAAACGAAGTGTAGTTTATCAAATTTATCCACGTAGCTTTATGGATTCAAACGGAGATGGAATTGGGGATATACAGGGGATTATTTCTAAATTAGATTATATACAGAAGCTAGGTGTCAACGTTATTTGGTTGAGTCCTGTTTTCGACTCTCCGAACGATGACAATGGCTATGACATAAGAAACTACCGTACTATTTTAGATGAGTTTGGAACAATGGAAGATTTGGATCAATTGATAAGGGGAGCAGAAGCGAGAGACTTACGTATCGTAATGGACCTTGTTGTTAACCATACCTCAGACGAACATAAGTGGTTTGTCGAGTCCAAATCCTCAAAGGACTCTAAGTATAGAGACTACTATATCTGGAGGGAGGGGAAAGACAATTTGCCGCCGAATAACTGGGGCTCTGTTTTTTCCGGATCTGCATGGGAGAAGGATGAGGCGACAGATTCCTACTACTTACATTTGTTTTCTAAGAAGCAACCAGACTTGAATTGGGAAAACGAAATGCTTCGTAACGATATATATGAGATGATGACCTATTGGCTAGATAAGGGCATAGGCGGCTTCCGAATGGACGTTATTAATTTTATCTCCAAGGTGGAGGGACTACCGGATGGAAAGGTTGGACAAGGACAGCTATATGGCGATGGAAGTCCCTATTTTATGAATGGTCCTAAAATCCATACATATTTAAAAGAAATGAATGAGCGTGTTCTTCAAAACTATGATGTACTCACAGTAGGTGAAATGCCAGGAGCTTCTCCTAAGGATGCTCAGTTATATACCAATCCTGCCAACAAAGAAGTGAACATGGTATTCACGTTTGAACATATGGATTTAGACAGTGGTCCTTTTGAAAAATGGGATGCAAAGCCACTGGATTTAGTTGCGTTAAAACACAATCTTGAGAAATGGCAGCATGCACTTCATGGAGTAGGATGGAATAGCTTATATTGGAACAATCATGACCAGCCTCGTGTCGTTTCTCGTTTTGGAAATGACCAAGAATATCGTGTTACTTCTGCTAAAATGCTAGCTATTTGTCTTCATATGCTACAAGGAACTCCTTATATTTATCAAGGAGAAGAACTAGGTATGACTAACGTTAGATTTGATAGTATTGAAGACTACAAGGATATCGAAACGATTAATATGTATAATAGTAAAATAGAACAAGGTATACCAGAAGACGCTATTATGCGTGGTATTTATGCTAAGGGTAGAGACAATGCACGTACACCTATGCAGTGGACAAGTGATGGAGGATTTACAACTGGTACCCCATGGATACAGATGAACCCGAATACTACTGAGATTAATGTGGAACAGGCATTAAACGATTCTTCTTCCATCTTTTATACGTATCAAAAGCTTATTGAGTTGAGAAAACAGCACGACATTATAACTTATGGAAGCTTTCATTTGCTATTTCCAAACGATCCAAAGCTTTTTGTATATAAGCGCCAAACGGAGAAGGAAGAATGGCTTGTCATCTCGAATTTCTCAAATAGTACAGAGAAACTGCAATGGACTAGCTGTGAGGTAGATGGTCTTAGTGGAAAAGTAATAATAGCTAATTATGACTCTCTAGAAATAGACGAACAAGGGATAAGTGTACGTCCCTATGAAGCAGTAGTATTAGCTTTTGAAAGGAGATTATAAAGTGAAGAAGGTACTTGGCATAGATATTGGTGGAACCAAAATACGGATGGGCGTTGTGAATGAGACTGGAGAAGTCTTGGCTGATATAACAGTACCTACAGAGCTTCCCCTATACCCATATTTAGAGGAGCAGGTCTTAAAGATAAAAGATCAGTTCCCTGACATCTCAGGAGTTGGCATTGGGACCAGAGGAATGGTAGATGCTGAAACTGGAACAGTCACCTTTGAAAAGGAGCTGCCTGGCTGGGAGGGCACGCCAGTAAAACCGCTATTAGAGACAGCTACGGGACTTCGAGTCGAGTTAAATAATGACGCGAACTGTGCGGCACTTGCAGAGGCACGTATTGGAGCTGGAAGTAACTTTTCAAAAGTAGTTTGTGTAACGGTTGGTACCGGTCTTGGCGGTGGCTTTATATTTGATGGTCAGGTTATGAATGGTGCGAATGGTGGAGCTGGAGAAATCGGACATCTTATTTTATATCCTAACGGGTTAGTTTGTGGTTGTGGACGACCAGGCTGTAGTGAACAATACGTATCAGGAACCGCATTAAAGAGATTGATTAAAGAAGAGCATGTGATTGATCCGACTACAGGGGAATTAGCTAAGCCCCATACTTTATTTAAGCTAGCTTCTCGGGAGATTGAAAGTGCAAAACGTGCAAGAGATCGTTTTATAGCAGACTTTGCAATTGTTCTTTCTACCCTTCAAGCAGTAATTGATATGGATTGTATAGTTATTGGCGGTGGCGTTTCGGAATCTGCCGATGAATGGTGGGACTTGCTAATCGAAAAAGTAAAACCATTAATGCTTAAACCAGTTGAAATTAAACGAGCACAATTTGGTAATGAAGCAGGTATGCTTGGTGCCGCAATGCTTGTTGTGTAAATAAAATGCTTTGTCTCTTCTGGGACAAAGCATTTTTTAAAAGAAAAATGAAGAATCGGTCGGTTAAGTCAAATAATCGGTCGGTTTCACGAAAATATCGGTCGGTTCAACCCAATAATCGGTTGGTCCCGCCGGAAAATCGGTCGGTCCTGCAGTAAATAGGAAATCTCTACTGAAAAATGAAAAACTGTAGCCCCCAACAGGGAGGCTACAGTTTTAATATCCAGGCTTTTTAAGGATCTTAAAGATGTTTCGTTTATAGTCTTCTACTCCTGGCTGATCAAAAGGATTAATGTCCAGCAAGTAGGCACTATACGCACAAGTCATCATGTAGAAATATAATAAGTGGCCAATATGCTCTTCATCTAGCTGTTCCATCGTTAATGTGATTTGAGGAACACCACCATCTAAATGGGCAGAGGCAGTTGCTTCGTGACATGCTTTATTGAAATCATGTAACGTCAGACCGCTTAAGTAGTTTAGCTCATCACGATTATCCTCCGCTTCAAAGACCGTTAAATCATCTGAAACTTGTTCGATCATGAGGAATGTTTCGAATAGCATTCGCTTACCATCTTGGATGTATTGTCCTAATGAATGGAGGTCCGTTGAGTACAGTACGGAAGCAGGGAAAATACCTTTTCCTTCTTTTCCTTCACTCTCCCCAAATAACTGTTTCCACCATTCTTGGACATACTTCAGCTTCTCGTCAAAGGTAGCCATTATTTCCACAGGATATCCCTTACCGTATAAATGATTTCGGATGACAGCGTATTTAATAGCCGCATTCGAATGAACATCCATGACTTGAAATTCCTCTTCTGCTTGTTTAGCCCCTGCTATTAATTGGTCGATATTATGCCCAGCTGCTGCAATTGGTAATAGGCCAACTGCTGTAAAGACAGAATAGCGGCCACCGATATCTTCTGGTACTACATAGCGTTTGTAGCCCTTTTCCTTCGCAAGAGACAATAAAGCACCTTTTTCCTCGTCTGTAGTGACGATAATGCGAGCTGCAGCCTCTTCACCGTAGCGTGCTTCCATGTACTGGCGTAGGAATCGGAAAGCAATAGCAGGTTCGGTTGTCGTACCCGACTTAGAAATAACATTTAAAGTTACTTCCTTAGAGTCTAAGTAAGTAATCAATTGCTTTAAATAAGCACCACTAACTAGCTGTCCCGCGAAGATGACTTCTAATTGGCTGTCCTTTTGGAATGGAGTAGCGAGTGATTCTAGAACTGCTTTGGATCCAAGGTAAGACCCCCCAATCCCAATGACAACTAATACATCTGAATTAGAGCGAATATGCTCTGCGGTTTGTTTTATATCTTGTAAAAAAGCTTGCTGAGTGGAGCTTGGCCAATTAACCCATCCTAAAAAGTCAGATCCCAATCCTGTTTTTGACTGGATAAAATCATGAGTAGCCTCTAGTTTGTTATGTAATTCTTCTGTAAGGAGGCTTTGGTAATCCTCTGAGTAATTAACGGAAATTTTCATGAAGTACCCCTTTATTTTACATATTTTAATGACTTAATTTTACCATACCCCTCGGGAAAAGTTAAAAAAAGCTATCATTATATTTATTCTTCCTGCTATTGGCCGAGTTGACTCCAATACTACTTGTATATATTGAGAGTAGAAGCTAAAGAGGAGGATAAAAATGAAGATCCAGCAAATTGATTTGTGGGTATCTAACTTAGAGGAAGTGGTCATCTTCTACCGAGATACATTAGAGTTTCCTTTAACGTTATGGAAAGCTACCGAGGCCACATTTCAAATTGGAAATAGTTTGCTTAGATTTATTAAGGACAGTGAAGCCAAGGATACTTTCTATCACTTTGCTTTTAATATACACTCAAATATGTTTTCAAAGGCTAAATTATGGCTGCAAGAACGTGTAACGTTATCTATAGAGGAAGGGAAGGATGAGGTAGAATATAGTGGTCTTTTTAAAGCAAGGTCCTGCTATTTTCAGGATCTGGCAGGAAACATAGTGGAGTTTATTGCAAGAGAAGCAATTACACCAAAGTCGCATGCCATGCACTTCACTTCAAACAATGTTATTGAAATTAGTGAAATTGGATTAACTACCCACAATATCATTGAGTTCGCAGACAAAATAATGGAACTAGCGATCCCTTCACAAGATGAAATAATAGTGGATGAACCAGAACATTTAAACTTTATGGGGCATCAGGAGGATGGGGTATATATATTGCTTGGGCCTGTAGGTAGGAGATGGTTGTTTTCGGATAAAAGAGCAATAGCCTCGCCAGTGACAATCTACACAGACAAGGGCATTATAAGTAACGTTTTATAAAATTAGAGGCTAGGATAGACCTGCCTCATTACATAAATGAAGCTCCTTACATCTACTATCTGTAAATGTAAGGAGCTTTTAATATGACCGTATTTACTGGACTTCCATATGTAAGTCTCCAGTTTTAGCCCATCCTCGCTTTTTAAGCAGGTGATAAGCTGTCATAGAGATAACTGCCGGTGCTATAATGCCTAACACGATATACATAAGAAGCACTCCAATACCTTGGTTTGCTAGAACATTTAATGGAGCGATGAATGAATTTAGTCCAAGCCCCGCTAATGTAAATGGTACCTCAAAATTAAAGATTAATATAGCAATCGGAGCACAAATAATTGAGGATAGGAATGGCCCAATTACTAACCGTGGATTTTTCACCAAATTAGGTACTTGAACTTTAGGTGTCAAGAACGATTGTGCAATGTTCGCACCTAAGTCATTTTCTTTAAAGGACATAGCTGTCCATCCTGCAAATTGTGCTGTACACCCGATTAATGCTGCGGCACTAGATACTGGGTCTAGTTGTAACGCAATTGCGATTGCTGCTGAGGAAGCAGGAGACATGAGGAAAATACTCCACACCAGTGCAATAACAATCGATCCAAGTAAAGGAGATCCAGAAACAGAACCAGCAATAAACTCACTTAATTGCTGTAACAAAGGGGTAGTGACAGCTGCTAACCCAACCCCCGCGACACCACCTATCAGGATGGCGCAAAAAGGAATCGCAAGCATATCAAGCTTTGTTTTTCCTGCAATACGTTTTCCTACCCAGATAGCAACCACGGCTGCAAGTACTGCACTAATTGGTTGTCCTGTTGTCAAAACCCATAATCCATCTTGTAGTATGAGAGCATTCGCTCCAATGGTACTACAGGCCATCGCACTAAAAATAACTAATGTATTCCCTCCGAGCTGATAAGCGATACCTGCACCAATTGCTGGAGCAAGCATCAATTGAGCAGTTTTTCCAATAGCGATAAACCCTTCCCAGCCTGTAAACGTACCAATAGTTTCAATAAGTAGTCCAATTCCTAAAGTGACAAGAACGGCGTTTGCTAGTCCTTGGGAACCTCTGTACATTCGGTCGATTAGGTATGTCTTAGTTGCTTGCTTCATGATGATTCCTCCTAGTTATATAATATATCGCATAAAATATACCGAATATATTAAAAATAAATAGTCCTTATTTGGACTAACGCAATACGTTATATGTGAATAATAAAAAAATATTATTCCAACCTTTTAAATTGTTATAATATTAATATAATTTATAATAACAGTCAATACTTATTTTTAAATAGATAAAAGAGGCTGGGACAAAACTCTCCTCAAAAATAAAAAGCCTCGAAAATTCTACGACCT
This sequence comes from Psychrobacillus sp. MER TA 171, assembly GCF_023713305.1. NCBI lineage: Bacteria > Bacillati > Bacillota > Bacilli > Caryophanales > Bacillaceae > Psychrobacillus > Psychrobacillus sp. MER TA 171. Next base: position 13,083 of record NZ_JAMAWN010000004.1, read on the forward strand.
TGTAAATTTTCGAGGCTTCTATTCAAATATACCTGTAGTTGTTTTCCGTTACAGTGGACGCTTTCCGGGGGCACGGCTTCAATCTCCTCGTCGCTTCGCTCCTGTGGGGCTTTCAGCTCGTGCTGTTCCCCCAGGAGTCGCCACCTTCACTTCAAACAACTAGATTGAAAGGTAACTTACAAGAAATTGTGCGGACCTTAAAAATGAAGTAAAAACATGAAATCGAGTTTCCGTTTCATGTTTTTTAATTTATAGACTAGTTACGTCCCAGCCTCTTTTGAGATTAACTTTTAGATTGTTTCAATTTCATAACACCTACTACATAAGAGCATTTTCTAGTATAACGTCAAGAATGATTCAGGTGAATGGATTAAAAAACCTTCCATTGTTAATAAAAATAAATAAAACCATTAATAAAAATAATGAAGATGATATTAGAATAGCGATCAAATCTCTTTTTCTGAATTCCTTTAAGCTAAACCAGGAGCGAGTTTTAAATTTACCGAAACCTCGAAGATCCATTGTATTGCTGACTGTTTCAATACGTTCCAGACTAGAAAAAATAAGTGGCATTATAATAGAGCCAGCATTTTTTATTCGGGTAAATAGTTTTTCATTATTAGACATGTCCACCCCGCGAGCCTGCTTAGAACGAGAAATGGTTTTAAAATCCCTTTGTATATCAGGGATATAGCGTAGAGCAATAGAAACCGAGTAGGCAAGTCGATAGCTTACACCGATGCGGTTTAGAGAAGCTGCAAACTCACTTGGATGTGTGGTGACTAAGAACAAAAGAGCAGGAGGGATTACTGCAAAATATTTCAATGTAATATTTAACTGGTAAAACAATTGCTCCTGCGTAAGTGTATAGCGCCCCATGGACCCAGTAATAGGGTGGGAGGTACCATAAATAGTTGTCCCATGTTGAGGGGCGAACAAAAATATGGCTATATTGTTTAATAATAAAAACACGAGGATAAAACCAAGCACTAAGCTGATATCCTTTAATTTAATATCCGATATATAAAATAAAATAAAGCTACCGAGCAACAGCACCATTAAAACTCTTGTGTCATACGTTAACATGGCTGCAGTGGACCAAAGTAGGAAACAGATTAGCTTGGTTGAACCTGTTAGGCGATGGATAATAGAGTCACGATCAAGATAGCTTAGCAGTTCGTTGCCCATTAAATCGCACCTCCCGATCATATTGTATAAATTGCTCTACAAAATCAGAGGGATGCTCAATTTTAAGCTGCTTAGCAATCTCATATAAGGAAGATTCCTTTAAGTTAGCCTCTAGAATTAAAGAGGGATTCGATAGGATATGGGCTGGTGAGTCATCCACTAATATCTTCCCCTCTGTTAACACGATTGCGCGGTCTGTATATTCCGTCATTAGGTGCATATCATGGGTAATTAATATAATGGATGTACCCTTCTTCGTTAAATCTTCTAAGAACGTCATTAGTTCTGTAGTATGCTTGTAATCCTGCCCCGCTGTAGGCTCGTCCAATAATATAATTGGGGGCTCCATGATGAGGATAGAAGCAATTGATAAACGTTTTTTCTGCCCATAGCTCAAGGCTGCAATCGGCCAGTTTCTGAAAGGGTATAATCCACAAGTCTTTAATGTTTCCTCCACTCTTCTGTTAACTTCCCTATCTGATAGTCCAAATTGAATAAGTCCAAAAGCAACTTCATCGAAAACTGTTTGCTTAGAAAACATATGATTTGGATTTTGGAGGACAAAGCCTACACGATGAGCTCGTTCCTTGATAGAGTCGTTAATCGCATTAAAACCCTCGAAATATATAGTGCCTTCAGTAGGTCGTTCAAAACCACAGATAAGAGATGAAAGGGTAGATTTACCAGCTCCATTGGCTCCGATAAGGCTAATCATTTCTCCTTTATGTAATTGAAAAGACACGTTTTTAATAATGTCTAAATGATTCCCGTAGTGGAAGCTGATGTCATCAAGTGTCAGGACAGGCTCATTTTTATACCCAAGCTGAATTGGAGAGCATCTTGCATCGCTAAATGTTTTTAGCTTCTGCCGGAAGGAGTCATTTACAATGCTGTCAACCTTAGTTAGATTGGGGTGATCATTCAATTCACATCCAGCATATTTTAAAGCTTTAATGTAAAGTGGTTCTCGTATCCAATTATCCGTTAATAACGATCCTGCCAATAGCTCATTGGGGCTGCCGTCTGCAACTATCTGACCGTGATTCATTAATATTATGCGATCGATAGGTTCTGACAAAACATCCTCTAATCTGTGTTCTACAATGATAATCGTTTTGTTGCTATCTGCATGAAGCTGATCAATCAGTCTCATTGCTCCCTTCCCAGAAGCAGGATCAAGGTTAGCAAGAGGTTCATCAAACAATAGAATATTCACATCGTTTACTAAAACGCCAGCAAGAGCGACTCGTTGTTTTTGACCGCCCGAGAGCTCATGAATCCGAGCATCTAAATGATTGGACATTTTTACTAAAGAGGCTGCTTTTTGAACGCGTTCATGCATTTTTTGTGTGGGTACAGCATTATTTTCTAGGGAAAAGGCTATATCCTCGCCGACAGTAAGGCCAATAAACTGACCATCCGTATCCTGGAGTACCGTACCAACCTCCTGTGAAATGGTAAAGAGATCAAGCTCTCTGGTCTCTCTCCCATGAATGGTAAGGTTTCCTGTCATACTGCCTTTATAAGCAAAAGGGGCAAGCCCGTTCAGGCAATGAACGAGCGTGCTTTTCCCAGAGCCGGATGGTCCGACAATAGCTACTTTTTCCCCTTCGTAAATCACTAAGTTGATATCGTGCAAAGTAGGTTCGGATTGACTATTATATTGAAAGCTAAAGTGTTTAAATTCGATGACTGGCTTTTTCATGTAAATCTCCTTATCTACTTATTCCTCGTAGCTCAGGCTTCCTTTTTTAGTTCTTGTCTTTGCATACGCAGTAAGCAATAGTGTACCTAGAATTGCAACTGTAATAATATTAGAAGCAGCAGCGACGATCCCTTGTGTAAATACTTTATTTGCAGGCTCTGCATAAATAAGAATGTCCAATAATGGAGCTATTAAAGCCCATGCAATAACTTGAACAATGATTTGAATAATGTTAAATAATATGATGTGTTTTTTACCAAACTCTCCATCCTCAAAAGAAAACTTCTTAAAATATAATCCGATACCTAATCCAACAAATGCGGATGAAATGACCCAGCTCCACCATATAGAACCATAAGAAGTAAGGTCGTTTAAAGCATGACCAAATAATCCAACAAATAAACCCGCTATCGGTCCAAAAATAGCTGAAATGAGTGCTAAAAAAGCATAGGATGTTTGAATTGTCGTATTAGGTATACCGGTAGGGACTGCAGCAAACTTAGCTAAAATTAGGAACACAGCTGTTCCGATACCTATTGCAACAACCGTCCTAGTTGAAAAGATAGATTTTTTCATTTCATTTCTCCCCCTATATATTTTATTGCCAGTCATCCAATTAAGTGATTGTAATAACAGCTTTCCGGATCGTTATTGCTGTATTAGCACCTGTTGAAATTTTATAGGTATCAGCAAAGGAGCCTTGATTTAAGGCAATTCCTATATTATCAAGAGAATTCACATACATGAGTGCATCCCCTAATTCTGCGGCAGCGAAAGAACGACCATACGTAACTACTCCCTCATAGGCTACCTCTCCGTTAATAGAAAGCGAAACGTCAAATTTATCTCCATATTCTACATTCAGCTGCTTAAACTGTAGACGATGAATATTAGTCCAAAGATTGCCGAATGGTCGATCGATGACATCAATGACTCCTGTAATCGAATTATTTTCAATAACTGCCTCCTTTAATGGAAGTTCCACGATAAAGGATGTAGGGATAGAAGGTCCGATGTCCTCCATATGAATGTCACCAGAAGCAAGTCGTGCCCCTGTATAAGCAAAAATATCACGTCCATGAAACGTGTGAGATTCTCCAGAATTCGGTAGGCGGTTTTTAGACTCCTCAATTTCTCTCACTTCTTTAATACCAATAAATCGATTAATGTGGGTTAATGTGCCATTGTCCGGGGTGACGATATATTGATCGTTTACGGTCTTTGCAACTACACTTCTCCGATCCGATCCAACACCAGGGTCTACTATGGAAACAAATACTGTATCACTTGGCCAATAGTTGATGGTTTGTAAGAGACGATAGGATGCCTCCCAAATATTGTACTGAGGAATTTGGTGTGTCAGATCAAATAGCGGAAGTCCACGCTTCACACTATTGGCTACCCCATGCATGGCACTTACTGCACCGTCGTTGATACCAAAATCTGATTGAAATACTAATAAACCTTCTGTCATGTTAAAACACTCTCCTCATTGTTTTTGGAGGAGAGCGAATTAAAAAACTCGCCCTCCTCAATCATTGGATTGAAAAGGACGAGATACTCGTGTTACCACCTTTATTCACTACTTATTCACATAAGCAGCCTCAGCAAGTACAGAAATTCCGTTAATATGAAATTCTAGACTGTGGTGTGGATAACGGGTACCAATCCCGCTAGCATCTCAGGCGCAGGTAACTGCACGTTCAATGTAGTGCTCAGAGGCCATTGTTCAAATGGTGTTTTCTGCTTCTTTTCAGCTACCGAAGCTCTCTTTGAAGAAAACCACTCATCTTACTTTTTCTCTTCATCGCATTAACTTATTATAGTGAATTTACAATTAATTCTGATAACTGTCAAGCATTTTTTATAGTTCCTTTATACTTTCTTCCTGTGCCTTTTCCCATTCTTCTCTTAAAATACCCATTCGAATGGAATCATAGTAAACACCATTATATAAGCGGACTTTACGAATTCTTGCCTCCATAGACATTCCAAGCTTTTCTCCGACCCGAATCATCCGTTTATTACCTGACCAGGTCGTATAGCCTACTCGGACAAGTGGCATTGTAGTAAAAAGGTGGTTCATCCAAAGTCTCATAGCGCGGGTTCCTAGCCCTTTACCCCAGCTTGGAGCTTCATGAAAGCCTATACCCATCTCAAGCCATTTAGAAGGTTCATGCTCCCAATAATATGAAACGATTCCACGCAATATACCATCTACTTCAATCCCCCAAAAGCTTTTACTATCCACGTAAGACCCTGCTTTTTCCATAAATACCTCATAGGGAGTTGGCTTATAGTCATAATAAGGAGCATCCCACTTTTTCCACTCAGGCTCCTCATCTTTACACATTAATTCCCACAGTCTAGATAAATCATTGTACTGAATTGGTCGTATGATTAATTCTTGATCTTGATACAAGTTGTTTTCCTCTTTTCGTATTAGGTCTGTTTTTTTCTGTTTGTATTGAAAAGAGAAATGCTAGAAGTCTACTTTTCAATCACCATTAGTTTGTTTTTCATTCTCTATCAGTCCCTTCCATACTAGTAAACTAAGTATATAATAATTTTAGAAAAATGAGAAAATAAAAAATATATCGTGGTATAATTTTACTAACCAAATAAGGAAAGGGGATAGTTCTATGTTTTGTGCATTAAATTTTGTAGAGGTGAAATATAGCTAAACAAAAGGAGAGTCCAAATGAAATTAGAAACTGAGAGATTAGAAATTATCCCTTGTACGGAAGAAACTGCTCAAATGGCGGAAAAGCAAAGCTATGATAATGGGCCACAGATTTCTATGTCTTTAGAGATGCTTAAAGCGGATCCTTCCTCAATGGGTTGGGGAGCGTGGCTGGTGATAAAGAAAAGTGATGGTCAGGTCATTGGGGATATTGGTTTTAAGGGAAATCCTAATGTAGATAACCAAGTAGAGGTAGGCTATGGTTTATTAAAGGAGTATTGGAATAAAGGCTATGCAACAGAGGCAGTAGGCGCCATCATTCAATGGGCTTTTGCAACTGGTAAGGTGGATGCAATTATTGCGGAAACACTTTCCGATAATCTTGGCTCCATGCGTGTATTAGAAAAGCTAAATATGCAACGAGTAGGAACTTCTGAGCAAATGGTCAATTGGAAATTGGTGAAATAAAACAAAAAATCCTGTGATAAAAAACACAGGATTTTTTATAAATATATGTATTAATTTCTCAAGGCTTTTCCTAGCTCCTCGATCGAGCTAACAATGACGCCGTTTTGCTTGATCAGTCCAATAACAAACAAGTTGCGGTACATAAATTGATTTTCGGTTCCATCTTCAATTAATGCGTTAATTTTTTTCTTATTTTCCCGACCTTGTTGGCGTGTATCGGTATAGAGTGCATAAATTGGCCGATTTAACATAGAGAATGCACCAATTTCTGCTGCAACACCAGAATCTATTTCAACTCCATCAATTACGGCAACAAGGAAGTCACTCTTCTTCAGGGCATCGATGTCTGCACTAGCGATAAGCAGGCTATCTGCATAGGCCATTTTATCATTAATTGCTGTATTTTCCTGTGGTACATATAAGTCAACGCCTGGGAGTGAAGCTCGAATCTCCTTTGCTACTAGTTCATTTACTAAACGATCTCCTAATCCAAATAATCCATTTGCTAAATAACCTTTTTTCATCATTCATCCTCCTTTTCCATCTTTCATTGTAGGGAATTTTATATGAAATGCATAGGTAAAAAGGAAATAAGATTATATAAAGAGAATTATCAGAAGGGGAACTTATATGAAAACCAAAAGCTTATATTTTATTAGACATTGTAAGGCAGGGGGACAAGAATCGAATGCTCCTTTAACAAAAGACGGGGAACAAAGTGCCAAAGACCTTGTGCCGTTGTTAGAAAAATTACAGATTGACTATATCATTTCTAGTCCCTTTAAGCGGGCCGTCCAAACAATCGAGCCTTTTGCTCACCAAGCTGGTTTGAAGATACATATTGATGAAGCGCTAAGTGAGCGTATTTTAAGTAAAGAGCCTATGGATGATTGGCTAGTGCAATTAAAGAAGACTTTTGAAGATATAGATCTTACCTTTCCCGGTGGAGAATCTAGCCGAGAGGCACTTGGCCGTATTTTGAATGTAGTAAATGAGGTGTCAGGTATAAAGGGTGTTAAAAATGTGGGAATAGTGTCTCATGGGAATATCATGTCTCTATTAATCAATCATTTTGATAGTACATTTGGTTTTGACGAATGGAGTCGCATGAAAAATCCAGACATTTTCTTGCTAGAAGGCAAAAATATTAGTCGTGTAGAAATAGAAAAAATCCTGTCTAATTAAAGGCAGGATTTTTGTCATAATATAATACGCTTTTAAGATTCTTTACTGCTTGAGGAGCTTGAAGGTATACGAATATTGCTCATTTGACGTTCTTGTTCTTGCTCAGCGATTATATCGTTGTCCTCAGCGTTATCACGGGTAACCTTTTGGGTAAGGATTGCCCCTACTGCTACTAAAATCATTACTGCAATATAATATCCTTTTTCGTTTAGCTGCAAATTATCTGCATTGTATAGCCCAATACTAAACATGACGACCCCTGCAAAAAAAGTGAAATAAGCTAGCACCGTAAAAGCCATCGTATTTCTTCGTCTATACCTCTTTGTATTCATGACATACGCCCCTTTGTATTGGTTTTAATTGTTATTATATGAATTATATTCTAGCACGAAAGGATAATAGTGTAAAATATTCTAAAGTATATGATTATTGTTAAAGATTTATAATTAGACATATTTCGTTATTATTCTCTAGCTTTAGAAATATAGTGAGATGCTAGCACTTGGCAAGGTATAAATAAAATAATAGGAGATGGAAAATGAAATATAGCATACCGGAATTAGCAGAAATACAAACACTAACATCCAGAATAAATACAATTCAATCATTACCAGGTAATCCTATGGGAGCAGAACGAGTAGTAAGAGGCAATACCCATGCTTTTGCTGTGAAGGAAATACCGGGACCTGCTTTTAATACGGTGAGAGGATTAAATAGTTACGATTTAAAATACTTAGATGAAATCCTTTTCTTTTATAAGGAGCTATCTGTTTCTTTTCGAATAGAGGTTACTCCACTGAATAGTTCTGATCAACTGTTTCGCAAGCTATCAGATATGGAATATTATCAATCTGGTTTTCATTCCTCCTTTATAAGGTCTGTCTCTAGTATTAAAAGTGGAAGTTTGTCGACAACTATCGAAGTTCGTCCTCTTAAAAAGGATGAATTTAACTTGTTTTCAGCTATCTATATAAATGCTTTCGGTCTGCCTACTTTTATACAAGACGGGATACAGCAAAACAACCAAATATTATATGACGTGCCGGGCTGGAATTTTTACTTAGCACTTCGACAAAATGTCCCAGTAGGCATTGGAGTTTTATATGTGGAAGGGGAACTTGCCACCTTGGCAGCTGCCGCAACTCTACCAGCTTATCGGGGAATGGGAGTACAGCGTGCACTGCTAAATAAGCGAATAGAGAAAGCGGTGGAGCAGGGTGCAAAGTATATTACTAGTGAGGCTGTTTTCGGAAGTAGTAGTCATCGAAACATGGAACGTCAAGGGATGAAGTTAGCCTATACGAAAGCTATATGGACAAAGCGCTAAGGGAGTGATGGGCATGTATTATCGACGAAAGTATTATCGTGTAAAGGAAGAATTTGTGGAGAGCTTCAACAAGCTATTCAATGAAATTAATTTGCCGAATCAGTTAAAGCATGGTTCTCGCCTAGTAGGAAGATGGATGACGGCTACAAAAGATGATTTAGTCGAGATTTTTGCCATTTGGGAATATAACAGCTACGAGGAATATTTGCAAATAGAGGCTGCAGTAAGAAGTGATCAGCCACATGTTGCAAGCGTTAAAGACTGGTATGAACAATATGGTGGCAAGGAGTATGTTCAAGAAAATTTTTTAATAGAAGTAAAAGATGAAAAACTAATATCAACGGTAGAGAAAAATTATGACTAAAATGCTAGCTGTTTTTTTAAGAATGGGTTTAGGAATTGCCTTATTTCCATTAACCATATGGAATATAACCATGAATCACAAAAATAAAATAAATCCTCCAGGCAATATTATTAAAACTAAGAACTCTAATGTACACGTTATATTGGAAGGAGAGGGGCCTGATGTAGTCATATTAGAAGCGGGATTAGGCTCAATCTCTATTGACTGGTCCGAAATTCAGCCCAAAGTTTCTAAGATTGCTAAAGTATTGTCCTATGATCGAGGAAATTACGGATGGAGTAAAACAAGACGACAAGCTCTAACTGCTCGAGATTATGTAGAGGAGTTAAAGGAGCTGTTGGAAAAGTTAGATCTTCAACCACCTTATACTTTAGTAGGGCATTCCTTTGGAGGACTTATCATGAGGCTATACGCGAGCTTGTATCCAGAACAGGTGAAGGGTCTACTCCTAGTCGATGCTGTGCATGAGAACCAGTATGCTCCTGGTAACCAAAACAGAGGATTTAAATGGTTGGTGACTTTTGGGTATGTGACTTCTCTTATGGGTCTGCCTAGAATATTAAAGCAAAAGGCAGGAAGAAAGTTTTTGCTTGGAGAGAAAAATCATTATTTAAATTATACTGGGTATACAATGGGGGCTTACCAAACGATTTATCAAGAGTATATGGATATTGTCATTTCAGCAGATCAATTAAAGAATGCAAAGCCCCTTTTAAGTAACTTGCCTGTCACTGTATTAAGTTCTAATAACCTCGAGGAAAGATGGGTTCAACAGCAGCTTTTGTTATCCAAGTTAACAGCCAGGACAGAGCATATCCAAACAGATAAAGGTCACTCTATTCATTTAGAGGATCCTTTCGTAGTTACCAATGCTATTATCAAGTTACTAAACACAGAAGAATCCAGAAATGTTTAACGTACAACAAATTTTAACAAAAATAAAAAGCGTAAACCGTCCTTTTGTTTTAGGGGTAGACGGGCTAAGTGGAGCAGGAAAGACTACTTTTACGGATCAACTAGCTCAAGAACTGCAGGAAGCGGGTCATAAGATTGTTATTATCCACCTTGATGATTTAATAGAGGTTCGAGAAAAGCGTTATAACACCGGGCAACCAGAATGGTATGAATACTATAGCATGCAATGGGATGTTTTAGACATTCAGGAAAGATTGTTTAAGTCAATTCATGAGAAGGCAAAGGTTCTTCAGCTTAAATTTTATAATGCCCAAGAAGATCAGTGCTTATCAAAGGAAGTCCCCCTGAAGGACTGTACAGTTCTATTAATTGAGGGGGTGTTCCTTCAACGTAAGGAATGGCGTAGTTTTGTTGATTATTTAATCTATTTGGATTGTCCGAGAGTGATTCGAAACAGACGGGTGTTGAAGCGAGATTCCTATATAGGAGATATGGAAGCACGGCTAAATAAGTATGAACGAAGGTATTGGAAGGGTGAAGAGTTTTACCTAAGGGAAGAAAGACCATTGGAACAAGCAGATCTAGTTTTAGATGTAGAAAACGCCTCTATCATAAAAAATGTGCAATAAGTTAAATAGAAGGATAAAAAGCTAGTCTTGAAGAATATATCTAATATTTAATTTGACGGGGGGATGAAAGTGTTTAATGAGGTTAAGGTCGAACAGGTAACATCTACCGTAGAACATATGGAGGAGCTTTCTGAGCTATTAATACAAGTGGTAGAAGATGGTGCCTCTATTGGCTTTTTGCCTCCAATGGAGCTAGCTAATGCCATGGATTATTGGGAAGATGTCTTAACTCCTGAGGTTATCTTGTTTGTTGCAAAAAGGAACAATCGTATTATTGGTAGTATCCAGCTCCATCTCTGTAGTAAACAAAATGGTATGCACCGTGCAGAGATCGCTAAACTAATGACTCATCCCCATTACCGGAGAAATGGAATAGGACGGCAGTTAATGGAGAAGGCAGAAAATAGAGCTGCAAGAGAGGGTAGATCCTTGATAGTTTTGGACACAAGAGAGGGCGATGCTTCCAATAATTTATATACTTCTCTAGGATATATACAGGCTGGCAAGATTCCCGGTTATGCCAAATCTGCTAATGGTGAAATGAGTACGACGATTTTTTATTACAAAAGAATAGAGGAATCTATTTAATACCGATGAGATAGATTACTTCTAACATTATACTTCAAAAAAGCATCAGAAATTTTACTGTATGTAAAATTTCTGATGCTTTTTGTGTTAACGTAAATACATTTTTCAGCAAATATTTAAATTAGATGAAAAAATAACTTTTAGGGAGATATAAGGTTCCATTAACCCGTCTATTTAAGTCGAAAATAAGAATATTTTGACTATTTTTGTATTATTCTAAGAAGTTTTATCGAATAGATTGAAAAGATCTGAATCAAAAGTATAATAATCTTAATCTTCTGTTAAAAAGCAGAGAAATTTAACAGAAGTAGAGGTGGAATATTCTATATACCTATAGAAAAGGAGGGTAATTAAGTAATTAGGTTCATTGTCCATAATACTTTAGTTCTAGGTAGAGAAAGTGACTGGGGGGAAGTGAAATTCGGAAAATAGTAGTGGTTATTACATTTATACTACTGGTTTTTGTTGGTTCTAGCTACATCTCGGCAAGTAGTATTAACTATTTTTCTCTAGGAAATTGGTTTGTCAAAGTTCAGGAAGTGAAGGAACAAAAAGAGGTTGACGAGTCTATTAGTAATTCGTTAGTAGGATATGAAGTGATTCTTAAAGACTCTTTACAGTATCTAACTGACTCTATTCAAGAAAACCTTTTAGAAAAACAAATCTATCTTTCTAAAAAAGAGATTACAAAAACACAAGGAGAATTTAAGAGTGAGTTAAGTGAAGTTGTAAGCGATCTTGAAAACATGAATTTGGATGAACCAACTATTGAGAAGGAACTGGAAGAACAACTGGAACTAGATATCGAAAATACGTTTAAAAAAGTACTAGAAGGAATTTAAATAAACTATTAACTACTACTAACTAAAAGGGGATATTTAGGATGATGAAAACAGTTAAAGGGAAAATAATAACAGGAACAGTGGCTGTTACATTACTTGTTGGAGCGGGATCTGCATTTGGGGCATCTAATGCTGGAGAAATGCTACAAAATTGGTTTAATACGCAGTTTGGTGCAGCTACCGAGGAGTTTGATGAGACGGTAGGTGGATATCAAGACGATAAAACATTAGTAGCATCAACTCAGTACGGGGCTTTAGAGGCGAAAGCTACCAATAAGATTGGTGAATCTCAAGAAGACTCTACTGCAGGTGCTGCTTCTAAGATTGATAAAGACTTGCAAGAGCATAAGGCAGCTTTAGAGGCGAAAAAAGTAGAGCTTACTAATTACACTAATGCTGAGTTCACTAAAATTTATGAGGCAGAAAAAGAGAATATACGTCTTCTCTGGTTAGAGGCAAATCGAAAAGCAGAAAGAGATATGGAGGCACATACGATAGCCGAAGGATCTGCTGCTTTAGATACATTAAATGCTGAATTAGAAGCTGCAACAACAGCAGCACTTTCTGAGCTAGAAGCAGCAATAGAAGCTTCCAAGTCAGGTCTTCAGGCTACCATTGACAATCATGTGGATACTAAAACGGATGATTTGAAAGGAAAAATAGATAAAGAATTAGCAGACTTTACGCTTTGGACACAAATGATGACTAACTTCATGATTCAGACCCAAACAGATGCAATAGAAGCAGCTGCCAAAGATTTAGAGACAGCAGCGTTAACTTCTATGCAGGATTTAGTAAATGGGATAAATGAATAGGAACTCGGTAAGGTTACCAGGTTAGGGAAGATTACACCTTAAGATGGAGGATGTGAAATGAAGAGATATTCTAAATATGTTCAAAAATATAAGGTGGTTCTCCTTGTCTTTCTTATCCTGTTTGCTATGGCGATAGGAGGGGGTATTAGAACCGCTTTTGCTGATCAAGACATTGCGCTTATGATGAGTAATTGGTTTAACAAGAAGAAAGAAGCTTCCGTAGCAGATATAGAACAAGCGATTACAAAGGAAAAACAAATTCTTTTAAATGACCTTGAAGTTTCTTTATCTAGAGAAATGCAGAAAGCGGCAGACCAATTAATATCGTTTGCTAATCTTGAAAAACAAAATAGAATAGTATCTCTAAACGAGTATGCTGAGTCCTTGAAGTCTCAGATGAAAATAGACAACTCTGAACAGGAGAAAGTTATTCGGAATAACCTGGATGCTATTGTTGCACACGCAAAGGCTCAAATGGATGGACAAGCTAATGAACTAACATTACTTCCGATTCCTCCTGTAACGGAGGAAAAAGAGAAAGAAGCTCCTAACGTTCCATTAGAGAATGAAGAAGAGCAAGGAAAAGGGGAACAAGAAGAGCATCCTAATAATACAGATCAGGAAGGAGAAAAGAAAACAACCCCTATAGATGATAAGGATAATACAGTGGATCCGATAGTAGGAGCTGATCAACCAAAGGTAGTTGATATCTATTCCATTACAGATTGGTTTAACCCACCTAATATACAAGGTATTCTAGTTGAAGAGATTGAAATCCCAAATGGCGTATTTTCAATTAATAATTCATTTTCCGATATATTAATGAATCCTCAAGCTGCGGATTCTATGAGAAGTATACTTCGGGGAATTGAAAAGCACCCACAATTCGCTGAAATCCAATATAAGTCAATAGATGAAATGTCTCGAATATGCCCTGCTTTGTTTAACGAAACCATTTTATATATGCTTAACAAATCGCTTGTTCAAATAAAAATATAATAAAAAAATTACGAGTGTTAGGTTAATCAGCAATTAGAATTGTTGATTAACCTGGCACTCGTTTCTTTATAGCGTAAATTAATTTACCCTATAAAAATATAATATTGCTTTTTAAAGTAATTTAAATTACTATTAAAAGTAATTGAGGGGGGATAATGTGGAAGAAATAAGATTAAATGTTGCTTTACTTCGAAGAAAGGTGCCAAACCTAACGACTGCAGCTAAATCTATTGGAATACGTCCTGCTACAGTTTCTAACTTATGCACTGGGAAAATCGATTTAGGAAAAGCAGAGGTAAAGACTCTTGTTGGTTTAGCTTCCTTGGCAAATTGCACGGTAGATGAATTAATCATTAGGGGGGAGAAAAAAGACATGATTGAAACTCAAATTAAAGCATTGGACTTTTTTGCGCCATTAGTAAAAGGAGGCACAACGGGCTTGGTTGCTAGACCTGGAATGGGACAGCTAGTAATACTAGCCGAGCTCATGCATCGTTTTAAAGAAAGTGGTTTTACTTCCGTGTTTTTATTGCCAAAAGAAGAGCATAGTGAATTAGAGGGGACCACGGAGTTAGCTGATATTGTAACTACTTCTATAGAGGAAGCCTATCAAAAGCTCGCACACATATCTGGGGAAGCAGTTTTTATTACTGATAGAAGCTATATTATTTCGGGGGAACTATTAGATTTGCAGGAAAAAATTCTTTCGGACAATATAGAGGGTATTACAACTATTTTAGTCGACTTATCAGGAGATGTAGTGGATGAAGAAATGCCATTTGGACCATTAGAAACGGTTTGGCAGTTAGATGCAGACCTTGCAACTCGTCATATGTATCCAGCTATTCATCCCATTTATTCGACGTCATCGATAATGGAGGGAACGGATGTGGACCAACGTCATTTTGGTTTAAGACAACGCGCCCAAAAGCTACTACGACGTTATAGAGAATTACGTTCTATTGTAATGGTACATGGGATTCAAAAGCTTCCGGAAGGGGAGCAAACAACCTATGATCGTGGAGAGAGGTTAGAGGCATATTTGACGCAGCCATTCTATGTTGCGGAAAAATTCACTGGTCCAGGAGAAGTTGTTTCTATAGAACAAACGTTGAATGATGTGGAAGCAATTCTAGAAGGAAAACAAGATCAGGAAAGTGTAGAGAAGTTAAAGTTTATTGGGTGCTTGAGCTAAATAAAAATAGGTGAGAGATGTAAATGATATAGTCATTTGCATCTTTTTTTATTTGGGTGGTTAATCGTCGGTCTAAACCAAGCGTTAGCTTATTTGTTTAAGAACAGGAATTCAGGGAAAAACTACAAATAAAAAAATATATTTGTTCAAGGGAAAGGAGGACGCCATGACTACTTTAAAAAGTAATGCACCTACCAAAGAAAATCAAAAACGTTATTCCAAAAAGAATATGTGGACTGGAATACTGTTTGGATTAGGAGTCGTTGCCTTTATAGATGAAGTGGTTTTCCATCAAATCTTACATTGGCATCATTTCTATGATAAATCCACAACAGATATTGGCTTAGTTTCCGATGGATTATTCCATGCATTTAGCTTCTTTGCTACTGTGGGCTCGGCTTTTTTAATGGCAGATCTTCATCGACGCCAGGCTTTTTGGCCAAAAAGATGGCTAGGAGGCATCTTTTTAGGAGCCGGAGTTTTTCAGCTATATGATGGTACGATCCAGCATAAGCTAATGGGTTTACATCAAATTCGTTATAATGTCGATATTCTCCCGTATGACTTAGTTTGGAACATAACTGCAATTTTAATGATTATCGTTGGTTTAGTTCTATTAAAACAAACGAGTACTAAGAGTGGAGGTGATTAGGATTGCATCATCACCAACAAGAAAGTGGTTTAAATATCGATATTGCTCAAATACTACTAGGTGCTCCATTTATAATCATGCTTTTTTTATATTTACTAGCCGTATATATGTCTAATAAAAGTAAACGAAAGTGGCCAAAATATAGAACGCTATTATGGGGAGTAGGAATTGTTTTAGCAATTATATCTGTATCGGGTCCCCTCGCACAGCAAGCACATACAGACTTTGTAGCTCACATGGTTGGTCATTTGTTTTTAGGGATGCTAGCACCGTTGCTTTTAGCTTTAGCGGCACCAATGACACTATTTCTTAGGGCTTTGCCGGTCAAAACTTCGCGAAGTATTACTAGAATACTTCGAACTAGATTTATTCACTTTTTTCAAAACCCAATCGTTGCATCTATATTAAATGTCGGTGGACTTTGGTTGTTATATACCACACCTTTATTTGAAATGATGCATGAGAATAGTTTGCTTTATATCTTCATTCATATACACATTTTTCTAGCCGGCTACCTTTTTACAATCTCCATTATATATATTGACCCAACACCTCATAGAAAGAGTTATATATATAGATCAGTGGTTTTTTTATTTGCTCTAGCGGGTCATGCCATTCTTTCCAAATATATTTATGCAAACCCTCCAATTGGTATTTCGAAAACAGAAGCAGAAATGGGAGGGATGATTATGTATTACGGTGGGGACGCTATTGAGATAGGATTAATTATTATTCTTTTTTACCAATGGTTCAAACAAACCGGTCCTAAAGCTGAGATTATTAATCCTACACCTATCAATAGAAAAGAGGAGCTTATATGAAGGAGAATAATGCAAAATATACGGTTGCAGGCACTAATATTGAGGAAGTTAAAAGGCAAAATGCTAATTCTGGGTTAACTTATAATGAGTTAAACGAATTGATAGCTAAACAGTTAAAGGATGAGGAAATAAATAGTCAAAAATCAACTTAAAAGAAAGGACTGTGGTTTTGAAATGTATTTCAAAGCATTTCTCATTAAGTTTATTATGACAACAGCCGTCATTTGGATCGTACTAGGTTATTATGGGGTAGAATTATTAAATATTTTTATTACAAGTATTGCTTTAACTGTTTTAGGCTTTGTAGGTGATATCTTTTTAATGCCAAAGATCGGTAATATGCTTGCAACCTTTGGTGATTTCATACTGGCACTTGCAGTAGTTTGGCTAATAGGTATTTACTTATTCGACCCTTCCGTTCCTGCAGGAAGAGCAGCATTTATTATTTCTCTTATATTGATAATCGGAGAAATGTACTTGCATCAATATATAAAATTGCATATTTTCGAACCAAGAGTAACAAATCCAAGCGATAAAGCAGGTTATTATCAAAGAACGGATACACAATTGGAATTTGCAAAAGCATTTAGTAAAGAGGATTTTAAGAAAAAATAAAAAATGTATATTTTATCGTTTATAGCCCATTCTAATACGGTAGAAGGGGGGTAAAACAAAATGTCAAACAACAACAACAACCGTAATAACATCAACCGCAACAACAACAATAACAATAACAATAACAACAACGAATTCGGTGAAGAGTTCAACTTTGAAAACCTAAACAACAATAATAACAACAATAATGACAGAAACAACCGCAACAACAACCGTAATAATAACAACAATAACAATAACAACAACGATAATAACAATAACCTGTAGTTTTTAGGTTAAAAAGGCAACTTTACCTTCCTGGTAAAGTTGCCTTTTGTTTAAAAAAACAAAATAAGTGGTACCTATAGGTTAAGAAACGGGGGAATGGAATGTGGTAAACAAGTTAAAGGAGTTAGAAGTAGAAAAAGCATATGTTACTTTTATGTTCCCATTCGCCTTTCATGAAAATCAGAGACAAAAAATGATGGAAACGCTAGAAAGGCATCATTTTAAATTTTTTAATTTAAAAAACAAAGCACTTCAAGCTGGTTATTATGGAAAAGGAGTAAAAGTTCGACATGAACAACTAAGTCAATTTTTTTTACCTTATATAGAAGATAAACTATTCCCCCAAACCACCAAAAATAGGGGGTTTTTAAGATATTCAAAAGAAATAAATGAGGAATTCACATGGGAACTTAAAGAACAAAAAAGTAATTTTCTTATTAATAGCGTAGACATCACGCTATGCCCCTTTGGAATTGGGGTTATAACAATCCGTACGTTAAAGGAAGGGCAAGAAAATTTGTCAGAGTTCCTGCACTTTATTTCTCACTTTAGAGTATTAGAACCTAAGCTGGAAGAGGAACAGGGAGTTAGTATATATAATGATTCCTATAAGTTTGAAACAACAAACCAACTAGTCTTAGATTACTTATGCCCGTCAGTTAAGCCATTTATTATAAGGAATGAACATTTAGAAGGATATTATGGTAGTCTTCCTTTTTTTGAAGATGCAAGAATGCTTTCTTCCGTTTTTCTCGTAGTAAAGGAAGATCAAGAAATTTTATCGGAACATCTGTATCGGGTTGCACAGGTTGATGGTAAAATGGACGGAAATCCATATATATCTAGCACTAACCCTGAGTACATCGAGCAATTTGTAGAGAAACGATTACATAATCGATGGGCTCCATTTACATATACTATTACCTCTGAGAATGTTCAGGCAACTGTTACAAAAATAGACGAGAAAGCTTCACCAAATAGCATCTCTGATTTTATGGGAACGATGTATTATAACTTATTGTTGCATTACTACTATAAGATAATGCTATTAAAACTCTCATTTGAGCATAGTGAGGTAAGCTGGTCCAAGGACAAAGAGTACGTGAGAGAGCTTATGGAGCTTATTTCTAAATTTTATTCAAGATACTACTTTGGTCAGGTTTCTCCAAGGCAAGAAGGGAAGGAGCTTACCCATTTACTTCGAGAGGCATTTAATCTAAACCATCTCTTTATTGAAGTAAAAAAGACATTGGATGATTTGTATCGTGCTCAAGATAACCAAACAAGCACTCGTCATAACATGCTTTTGTTTATGCTGACAGTCTATACGACCATTTCCGGTATCTATGGGATGAACTTGGTAATAGAGGATTGGAAGGGATTCACGGACTGGTCTAAGGTACCTGGATACTCATTCTTTGAATGGATATCCCTTGTTACTGCACTAAGTGGAATTGGATTGGCTATTGCGCTACTTGTAAGTACAGGCGGCAAAGGGTTGGCGAATAGATATAGAAAGTGGAAAAGAGAACGTACAGATTGATCCCCTATTAGGGGATTTCAGAGTGTAGACAAAAGGGTTGGAAATCGAAACGATTTCCAACCCTTTTGCTATTATCACAGTTTACAATCTGGAAAAGAGCAAATTCAGCTCTCGATTTTGTTTATTTTACGCCATTTTTGGCGTTTTCCAGGTCCAACTGGCCAACTTCTTAAAATTTAAGGCAGCAAAAGTTAGCAACGCCTGCATGGACAAATTTTTTAAGACCCTTTAAGGTTGTCCATCGCATACCATGCTTTTCTTTGGCATCGACAAAGCCACGCTCGATCGTCTCTTTACGCTTCCCGTAAATTTCTTTCATTTCATAGTTATGACTTCATTGGTTTGATTTTTCGTCATCATATCGCAGAGTAAGAATAAACAAAAGATGATTCAACGTCATATCTGGCAAGACTATTTGGATGTAGCTGAGGACTTATCATTCATTTTATAGAAGGCACCGTTGATTGGAGCGAAGAACGGCGACTCCTGCGGGAACAGCGCGAGCTGAAGACCCTGGACTGAGCGCAGCGAGGGAAGCGGCTGAAGCCGTGCCCGCGGAAAGCGTCCGTTCGTAGCGGAAATCAACTCTCCCTCGCGTTATTTCTATTTTAAAAGAAAAAAGACTGTAGGCAAACTCCATATTTTTTGGAGTTTGTCTACAGTCTGTAATCCCCTAGTAGGGGATTTTTTTGTATAAGAAGATAATGTTACATTGTCTACTTTATGTTGATAAAGTGCTAGATTATAGGATAATAATAGTTACAAGATAAAAGAAAAAATGGGGTAACGTTGTGAATTCTGAAAAAACATCTAAATCAATTGTATTACCGTTAATAGTTTCTATTGTTGCGATTTCGTTTGCAGCTATTTTTGTGAAATGGTCCAATGCACCAGCAACTATTTTAAGTATGTATCGAATGATCCTAGCTAGCTTATTGCTTTTGCCAGTTGTCTGGATAAAAAGGAACGAATTTAAAAGAATTTCAAAAAGTGAATGGTACCTTTTGTTCTTCTCTGGAATGTTCTTAGCTTTGCATTTTGCTCTCTGGTTTGGCTCGTTGAAGCTAACTACTGTAGCAAGCTCAACGATAATACTAGCGCTCCAACCAATTATTGCTTTAATCGGTGGAATGATTTTGTTTAAAGAAAGAACTACTGCTAGTGCCCTGCTTACTATGGGAATTGCTGTTGTAGGTGCTGTTATGGTGGGCTGGGGAGATTTTGGCCTTAGTAAAAGTGCCATATTAGGAGACATTCTTTCATTTTTAAGTGTCATTGCAGTAGTGGGGTATTTACTAATTGGTCAAAGTGCTGTAAAGAAAGTATCTCATTGGATTTATAGTTTCTGTGTATTTGGATTTGCTGCAGTCGCTTTAATTCTTTATAATGTTGTCACTTCGGTTCAATTAACAGGCTATGATGCAAAGGAATGGGGGATTTTTGTTTTATTGGCTGTTGTTCCTACTATTTCACATCTTATAAATAACTGGCTTCTTAATTATGTAAATGCTACGACCATTTCTATGAGTATTCTTGGAGAGCCTGTCGGAGCAACAATATTAGCTGTTATTATTCTAGGTGAACGTATAGTTGCTTGGCAGATAATCGGTGGCCTGATAGTTTTAGTTGGAGTCTTCTTTTTCCTTATGCAACAAATCAGTGGATATAAGAAAATAAGTAAAGCAAAGGTGGGGTGAGTTTACATGAATAACGCGGCGATGCTAAAAATGACATTGTCCATGGCTATTTTTGGTTCAATCGGTTTTTTTACAGTAAAAACCGGTATTCCTGCTATAGAGCTAGTGTTTGTTCGCTGTATTTGTGCAACCCTTTTCCTTGGTGCATTATGGTTAATCACTGGTCAGCATAAGACAGAAAAGTGGGGAAGAAGAGAAGTGGGTCAAACTCTTCTATGTGGCATCTTCTTAGTTTTCAATTGGGTATTCCTTTTCAAGGCTTTTGAGGTTACTTCTATTACGGTTGCTATAACCATATATAATTTGGCTCCGATATTTGTATTGTTACTTGGAACCTTATTTTTGAAGGAGAGGATGACATGGACTTCTCTCATTGCAGTCCTAGTCTGCTTTCTTGGGAGTGTTATGATTGTCGGTATTAACACTACTCAGTCATTCTCAGAATTTATGGGCTCGGGTTTTCTTTGGGCGCTTCTTGCTGCTCTTTGTTATGCAATGACTATGCTTCTTGGAAAAGGTGTTAACCAGTTAAGTGCATATGCAATGACTTTTTTGCAGACTTCAGTTGGAATAGTAATTCTGTTACCGTTCCTGCGGTTCCATGTATTTGAAGGATTAACTACGGAAAACTGGATTTACATACTTGGTACGGGCTTGATACATACAGGTTTTGTTTATTATCTGTTTTTTGATAGTCTTAGAAAGCTAACCGCTGTAGTAATTTCTGCTTTAGTATTTGTAGACCCGGTGGTAGCTATATTACTCGATACACTCATCTTAGATTTCCGTCCAACACTTGTCCAAGCTTTAGGGATATTCATGATTTTCGGAGGAATTATTTATACACTTATTGAATCGAGTAAGAGGGATTCCACAGGATCGCATTAGCCGAATATGCTAAAAGGTAGCTATGACTATGAAAAAGTCATTACTACCTTTTTTATTTACCTTTGTAAGCTTCGTTTTCGGACAGGAGACAATATAAGGGTGGATATGATTATCAAAGCAGCTATAACAACCGCCGAATAGAATAGCCCTCCGTAGCCATCTTGTGCAGCTATTGTAGTCACTTGATTGATACTTTTTAAAAGAGTCTGTAGTAATGTTGGATCTTGTATTTGGTCTAACAATGGTGACATAGTTTCCTGGGAAATAATTTCCCCGTTTTTCAGCACTTGTTGTGAAAGGTTCTGAAACTCCTGGAGTTCTGCTTCACTAAGGTTTGCTTCTTGGATGTTTTCCTGTAATATTCTTGGGAAATCATTTTGAAAGATGGTTGGCATTTCGGTAAATCCTCTCGTAATAAATCCTGCATAAATAGTTGGAGCAATAGTCATTCCAATTTGTCTGCTTAAAGAGAGGGTTGCTAAGGCTGTGCCCTTGTCAGTATTTAGTTTTTCGGTTGCCAATATATTTAAAGGTGCTCCCAAAATTATACCCATTCCAAATCCAGCTACTGAAGACGCGATGATGAAATGCCACTTAGCTTCAATCCAAGTAGGGAACAATAGAAAACCAATGGCAGAAATAATACCAGATAAAAATACAGCTACAATCGGTCCTTTTTTATCGACTAACATACCACCCATCGCTGCGCCTAAACCAGCTGCTAATGCAAGAGGTGTCATCCAATATCCAGCGTTTTCTTGGGCTATCCCAAGCACTTGCTCAGAAAAGGCAGGGATAAAAATCATACCTGCTAATAGAGCTCCTGAAAACATACCGATTAACAAGGTTAATAAGTATGACGATTCGGATAGCAGACGAAACGGAAGGATGGGATCACCCCCACGTTTTTCTAATCTACTTTCATGGAATAATAATAGAAGTAAAAGAACAATCCCTGCTAAGATATATCCATATACCTCTAACTCCAGCAAGCTCGTAAAGAAGTTGACTCCTTCAATATTAGTCAACCCATACATAATTCCGAGAATAGACAAGGAAAGTAAAGTAATTCCTAGTAAATCGAGTTTTCCAACTGCTGCATCCTTTGTTTCTTCTAGTTTTAAAAAACCAAGTATAACAAGAGCGATTGCAATAGGTATATTAATGAGAAACAAGAAATGCCAACTTCCTGTAAGGTCTAACAATACACTACCAAGATTGGGTCCTAATACTGCAGCAATACCATTCATCCCCCCTAGCATACCTAAAGCCTTACCTTGTTTTTCTACCGGCAGAGTGCTTAAAATATGAGAGCTTCCGATAATGAATATACCGCCTCCACCTAAAGCTTGGATGAAACGGGCGATTAAATAAAAAGTGAAGTTAGGACTTAAGGCAACTAGCAAGGAACCAATCCCAAAAATGGCAATCTCCACAATGAAAAGCCGCTTGCGACCATAACGATCAGAGAGCTTTCCTACTATTGGTACGCTGATTGCAAGACCGAGAGTGTAGAGTGTTATTCCCCACGCCCCCCAGTTTGCATTAACCTCAAAAGAACTATTGATGGTTGTAAGAGCAGCACTGATAATCCCGTTATCAAGAGCAGCCATAAAAACACCAATAGAAAATAATACGATTGCCCATGTTTGAGAAGTATTTTTTTCTGTCATACCATTCCCCCTCTCTTTTTATTTGATATCTAACTTATTTATACAATATTTTACATTAGCGTTATATCTTTTGATAGCCTAAATAATATAGATATACGTATAAAAATGATATTATTAGAGCAACCATTCAAAGGAGAAAATATAAATGCCAACATATCATTATACGCAGCCGTTAGAGATAGAAATTACCCCTAAAACCACAGTATACAAGGAAGATGGAAAGGAAATTTGCACTTTTCAACGGTATTACTCAAATAAACTAAAGCGGTTCTTGGATAGAGCCATGGAATACCGTTACTTCCTTCGATATGACATATATGATTTAAATGATCAAGTTATTTTCACGTGTAAAAAGGTATCAAAGAAGGGAAGGGTATTTTTTCAAGCGTTTGATTATGAAACAAAAGAACACTTCACTATAACCTATGATAAATGGAAGGAACTAGTGGCGGACCTCTTAATTCTTGGTAAGGATTTAAATATAGTAATTGAAAAGGAGCTTGAAGATTGGACGAGCTATGTTTGGGAAGGTAAAGAAATTGCTAGATGGAGAGCAAGGGTAGAGGGGGAGTTCTTGATAGAACTCGAAATTCATGAAGAATCTCCTATTCAAAATCCTGCTTTTTTTGTGGCTATTAGTCAATGTGCATTATATATCGGTAGTTAATTTGTGTAGCTTTGCAGGTGTTTTTAGTAACCTCTGTAAAGCTTTTTTATATGTCTTAAGAAAAGTTATATTCTTTTACTTTTTCTACAAAATGGGATATTCTATAAATGTATCGTGCACGATGTATTTATGCAAGGAGCGTTTGACATGAAGAAAGAGAAACCCTCTAAATTAGAGCAACAGCTATGTTTTGAGGTGTATAAGACTTCCAGCAACTTTGCTAAGCTGTATGCAAAAACCTTAGAGCCTTATCATTTAACCTTTCCACAATATTTGGTTTTGTTAGCATTATGGGAAGAAGATCATTTGCTAACGAGGGATATTGGAAAACGATTGGAGTTAGGCATTGGTACATTAAACCCGATTATTAACCGAATGATTGATCGGGGATGGCTCGAAAAGAATCAATCTAATGAGGATAAAAGAGCTTATATTATTTCTTTAACTGACAGAGCTAAAAATGCAGAAAATGAAATTGAACAATCTATTTTACAGAAAATTACTAGCTGTAACTTCCTAGACATGAATGCTATTACACTCATGTCCCAATTAAAAGAACTGAATACTTTTTTATCGAAAATGGAGGAATGATGAAAATGAGTATTTATGACATTAAAGTACAAAAATCGGACGGAACGGAATATGACTTAAGTATGTACAAAGGAAAGCCAATGTTAATCGTTAACACGGCAACTAAGTGTGGGCTTAGTAATCAGTTTGACAGCCTCGAAAATCTATACAAAAAGTATCAGGATGAGGGACTAGTAGTGCTTGGTTTTCCATCCAATCAGTTTTTTCAAGAGCCTGGAAATGGAGCGGAAGCAGAACAGGCTTGTCGTATGAGCTACGGAGTAACCTTTCCCATGCATGAAATGGTAAAACTAAATGGCAGTGAGGCACATCCGTTATTTAAATACTTGACGACGCATACCAAAGGATTGCTTTCAAGCAAGATTAAATGGAACTTCACAAAATTTTTAATCGACAAAGACGGAAATATAGTTAAAAGATACGCACCAACTGACAATCCTAATGATTTTGAAGAAGACATAAAAAATTTAATAAATGAATAAAGTAAAGGACCTGGATTGCCAAAGATCTAGGTCCTTTATGTTTAAGTTTTAGGAAAAAAAGGAATAAAGAGAAAAAGAGACGAAATGGGGAAATAGCATGGAGAGACTAACTGTAAAAGAACAAACACTACTTGCCTATTACGTGTGCAATTTTCTGGAAAAGGGATCAGAAGGTAGCTTATCAAAAGCTTTGAAGGAAGGGTTAGGTGACCGACTCTCTACCATTCAGGAGGAACTTACAAAAAAAGGTCTGTTGAGTAAAGAGGATAAAATGATAACAAATGAAGGAATTTTATACATGGATAACACTTTACACATCCAATCATATGCAACAGAAGGAAATAAACTAGCATACGTCAAAGATAGCTTACAAATAAATGAAATCGAGCTTTCGGAGCCCGCGTTAAAGCATTACATTCATCAAAATATTGGAATTGAACAACCATCTATTCATTAACCATAAAATACGTCTGACTCTAAAGAGTCAGACGTATTTTATGTCCACTATTGTCCAAAATGCTCAATATTACTTGCACTTAAATTATTCCCATCGGGATCTTTAAATCCAAAACCTCCTAGACCCTCCTCATTTACATTCAGTGGCCCAACCTCAACTTTATTTTTCTTCAACCATTGATAAAAATCTTTTAACAAAGGCGTATAAAAGTCGATGATACTATGGATCACATTAGAGTGAGTGTTAGTAAAAAATAAAGGTCGAACTTCTTTTGTTTCTACTAAAAAAATAGTAGGAACTCCTTTCGTATGAAAGGAAAGCATGGCAGTCTTGTCTCCTTTAGATTCAACATGAACCCCGAGAACAGTCATATAAAAATCCATGGAGCTCTCTAAATTACTGACGGGTATTTCTACAGTGGCGATACGAGAGATAAAGTGAGACATCTGCGTTAGACCTCCTATAAAGAATATACGTACTAATATATTCTATTTTTACCCTTATTTTCCCTCTATAAATCTAATAAATTTTAGCATAATTTAAATAAAATATAATAAAAATGTAATAGTAAACTGTCCACTTTTAACTTGAAGCTTAATTTTAAATTAAATGAAAAGTATAAAATATTATTAGTAGATTGAAGGATTCTATGGTAAGATTTTTCCTGTGAAAAAATGAAAGTAAAGAAGGAATAAACTTGGCAATTAGACAAAAGAAGGATTTAGGAGAAAAGCTAAGCTTATTTCATTTAACTTGGCCAATCTTTTTAGAAGTATTTTTGTTTATGTTAATGGGAATAGCAGACACTTTTATGTTAAGTGCAGTATCCGATAATGCTGTTTCAGGAGTTGGGGCAGCCAACCAATATATCCATATTGCGATATTAATCTTAGAGGTAGTAGGTAATGGTGCTGCTATCGTAGTTTCACAATATTTAGGTTCTAGAAGATATATAGAGGCCTCAAAGATTTCCGGTCTTGCCGTAACTTTAAATCTTGGTGTAGGAATTATTCTTAGTATTGGATTTGTCATATTTTCTAAAAGTATTATGGCTGGTATGAACCTAGAGGGAGAGGTCCTTGAGTTTGCCAATCAATATTTGATGATTGTTGGCGGTGGTATTTTTCTTCAAGCATTGATTAATGCTTTGGCTGCCATTATCCGTGTACATGGTTATACAAAGCAAACCATGTTTGTTTCGCTAGGGATGAATATAATTCATGTCGTGGGTAACTATGCCTTAATCTTCGGTAAATTTGGCTTTCCTGAGCTAGGTGTACAAGGTGCTGCCATATCATCTGTAGTGAGTCGATTTATAGCGCTTCTTGTGTTCTTTTGGCTTCTATATCAAGTAATGGAGTACCGTGTGCAAGTAAGCTACTATTTCACCATCTCTAAAGAGTATGTGGGAAAAATACTTAAAATAGGTTTACCTTCAGCTTTTGAACAAATTTTATATCAAGGCTGTCAAATCGTATTTTTATATTATGCGACTTATTTAGGAGCAGAAGCATTGGCTGCTAGGCAGTATGCTGTCAATATATCGATGTTTACGTATTTGTTTGCAGTCGCAATAGGTATGGGAACTGCAATAATTGTCGGGAGGTTTGTAGGGGCCAATGAAAAAGAGGAGGCCTATAAATCTGTTTGGTATAGTGTAAAAAGGGCATTTGTATTTACATTAGCAATGGTTGCTGTTGTAATCACGTTCCGTCATCCTTTGATGAGTTTATTCACCGATAACGAGGAAATTATTAAAATTGGAGCTTCTGTACTTGTCTTAAGCATCATACTTGAAACTGGTCGTACGTTGAATATAGTAATTATCAATTCGTTGCGTGCCGCCGGGGATGCAACCTTCCCGGTAATAATGGGCGCCTTATCTATGGTGATGATGAGCGTGCCGTTAGGATATTTATTTGTTTTTGTTCTTGATATGGGACTACCAGGAATTTGGTTAGCTATAGCAGCAGATGAGTGGCTACGTGGAATTATCATGTTCTTTAGATGGAAGAGTAAAAAATGGGAAAAGTATGCGCTTGTTCATGAAAAAGAAGAGAACTCTGATTTAGACAGTCAGACAGTCTAATGTTTAGCTGTCAGATTAAAAACCATCGACAGCTAAATGTCGATGGTTTTTCTGTTACTTAGATGATAATTATAGAACTAATGAATTAAACTTTAGCTTCTTTAATTGTTCGATGGCTCTTTTTAGTATTTCTACATTTTGAACCAATGCAATTCGTACATAGCCAGCTCCTGCTGAACCAAAGACAGTACCTGGAACCATCACCACACCAGTTTGATCGATTGCCTCGAAGACAAATTCCTTATCTGAGATTTCATAAGGGTACTTAGCCCAAACGAACATGCCACCATTAGAGGGTGCTACATTCCATCCAAGGTCTCTTAATCCATCCATAACTACTCTGTGTCTTTCAGAGAAGGTTTTGCGTAGTGATTCCGTAATTTCCTCAGCGTGATTAAGAGCAACAATTCCTGCCTCTTGAATTGGACCGTAAATGCCAAAGTCTAAATTAGATTTTAATTGTTTCATAATACCGATCATTTCCGAATTTCCAGCGATATAAGCTATCCGGGTTCCTGCCAAACTAAAGCTCTTAGATAAGGAGTTAATCTCCATGCCTACTTCAAGAGCACCAGGTGTTGAAAGAAAGCTACAAGGAGAGTCTCCAGTAAAGTAAAATTCAGAGTATGCTGCATCGTGTAGAATAATGACATTATATGTATTAGCAAAAGCAACTACCTGTTGGAAAAACTCCTCGCTTGGCATAGCAGGTACCGGGTTTCCAGGTAAATTTAATATCATTAGTTTGGCTTTTTGAGCTATTTCTGTTGGAATTGCACCTAGATCAGGTAAGTAGTCATTCTCTTCTAGAAGGTCCATATAGTAAGGCTCTGCTCCTGCCAATTTTATACCGGCATCATACGCAACATATCCAGGGTTGGTCGTTAGAATGATATCCCCCTCATCACAAAAGGCTAGAGGTAAATGGACTAGTCCCTCCTGAGAGCCCATCGTTTGGACAATTTCGGTCTCGGGATTTAATGGAACGTTATAACGTCGCTGATAGTAATTAGCCACTGCCTCGTAAAAACGCTTCGTTCCACTTAATGTATAGCCATAAGAATCTGCTGAAAAGCTCAAATCAGATAGTACTTTCCTAGCCGCCTCACTTGGCGGGATGTCAGGACTGCCTAGGCTAAGGTCATATAGCTCGAATCCGGATTCTTTTTTTCTGGCTGCCGCTGCTTTTAAGTCACCAAAGATTGCTGGCTCAAATAAGGACATTTTAGTAGAAGGTTGAATGATCAATGAAAGCACTCCCTTGCAAACAATTAATAAATTTTATGTATCATCATAACACAAATTATATTAATATTGAGAAAAATATAAGATATTGTTTTGTAATGGGGAGTAAAAGCCATAAACAGAGCTTTATTTAATCATCAAATATTTTTACGTAGTACATTTTATAAAAAAAGAAGGCTGTTGCCAGCCCCCTAAAAGTAGTATTTAGTGAGATAGTGGATCAGTTTGCTCCACTTCCTTTTTGCTTTTTTCTTCTAATATTCCATCCGTCATGACATACACTTTATCGCAGTATTCAATTAAACGAGTATCATGAGTTACCACAATCGTAGTAGTTTCATTATTTTCTGTTTCTTTCTTCAATAGCTTCATCACTTCGTATGCACGATCAGAGTCTAAAGAAGCGGTTGGTTCATCAGCTAACAGAATAGAAGGCTTACTATATAATGCCTTGGCAATTGCGACACGCTGTCTTTCACCACCAGATAAATCAGAAGGATACTTTTTACGCAACTCAGTAATACCGAGGTTTTCGTACAACGTATCGAGCTCTTCTTTTGTCATATTGTCTTTTTTTACATTATCGAGTAATTTCATCTGTTTATCTACTGTTAGAAAAGGTACCAAGTTGGAGGCCTGCAATATAAAGCCTATTTCCTTAAGTCGAATTTTAGACCGTTTTTTTTCATTTAAATTGGTGAGATTTTGATTGTTTACAATAATCTCTCCGCTAGAAGGGGATTGCAGCCCTCCGGCAATGGTCAGGAAAGTACTCTTTCCTGAACCTGAAGGACCAATCACTGCAATAAGTTCCCCTTTATCGGCTACAAAATCAGTTTCCTTTAAAGCATCAACCTGCTTATGACCTGAACCGAATGTTTTCTTTACCTTATCTAACTTTAAAATTGCCATTTACTTATCCTCCAATCGCCTTTAACGGGTCTATTTTCACAATGGTAAATACAGAGAAAACTGCTCCTAGAATTGCAACAACAACTAATACAGCGCCATAGATTAACATAGTCGTTAAATCAAAGGCTACAGGAACTGCACTTGGTAAAAATTTTCCTGTTAAAATCGTTAAGCCGAATCCTACGACAACTCCTATGAAGGCAAGGAGAAAGGTTTGGACGATTACTGAAACTGAGAGATAACCATTAGAAATTCCTTGGGCCTTCATGACACCAAACATACTAATTTTTTGAACGGTTAAAACATACAGGAAAATTGCAACGATGACAGATGAGATCCCAAATAGGAAGTAAATCATAAAGTTTAAGGTAAGAGATTGCTCAGTGTACCCAGGAAGGCTCTCTATGAAGTTCTCAATCTCAGTAATTTGAAGCTCATCATTGCTTGTATTTATAGCATCTAGGCTGTCATCCGAAACAACAATACCATTTATTTGATCCTCATTTGCTTCAGCTGCTTCACCGAACTTTACTTTATGAAAGGTTGCTAGTTCCCCATAGAGCACGGGTGCACCATTAAATCGTGAGCTTTCTGTAAAGCCGACGATCATTAATGTTTCATCCGTAGATGAAAGTTCTAGTTCATCTCCGATTTTAAAACCCTCTTCTTTTAAATTATCACTTGCTACTACTTCATTTTCGTCGGAGAATTCTTCACCTTCACTGACTTCTGGCATCAAAAATTCTTCTTTGTCTATGCCAAATATAGACACATTCTGCTTAGAATCCCCGTTTGTCGCAATAGCACTTATTTGTCCAAGTATTGCCTTATCCTTAGCTTCGATGTTATCTAATTCATCGGTGCTAATAAATGATTGCGGTAGACTTTTATCCGATTCCTCGGCAAGTACAATAGCAGTTGCATTCCACTTGTCTACTGCTTCGCGATTTAGGTTTGCTAACCCGGTAGCAAGCCCGGAAAGGAAAAATACAAGGTATGCCACTAACATTAAGACTCCTATGATTAGAAAAAAGCGTAGCTTATTTTTTTTAATTTCATTCCATGCTAAAAACATTCCATTCACTTCCTATCTCTTTTATTAAAGCTGTACTGCTGTTTGATAGAGGCTATCGGCTGTTACAGCAACTGTTTTAGTATCATTTGAAATATCTCTAATTGCCTCTACAAGGTTTGACACTTGAAACTCTACTTGGTTTATATAGTCGGTGTTTTCATCTATAGAAAAAAGGATTTTATTGAATTTCCGATTAGTATCCTGGGAGCTTTCTAATCCTAGCTCAACACTCTTTTCCATATTTGCAATAGTGTTAACGGCTTTGTTTGTAAGCTTGGTAGAGGTTTGTACCAAGTATGTAATTTCTTCTACAGAGCGTTTAGACTGCTCCGCTAGTTTTCTTACTTCCTGTGCCACCACTGCAAAGCCTTTTCCATGCTCACCTGCTCGAGCTGCTTCTATAGATGCGTTTAATGCCAGCAAATTGGTTTGTTCCGCTATTTGCTTTACTAGCCCAACGATGTGAAAAATCTCTTCCGAAGAATGTTTTAAATCAACAATAATTTTTGCCATTTCTCCTGTATTACCAGTGACAAGCTCCATTTGTTTTTGAAGAAGTTCTATTAACTTGTTACCGTCGTTAGCTTCTGTTTGTATTTGTTTAACGCTGTCCATATTAGCCTGAACACTTTCACGTATCCTAGCGGTATTCAATTCGACCTGTTCCATGGAGGTAGTCGTCTCATCGGTTAAGCCTGCCAAGTCCTCACTTATTGATGAAATTTTACTTTTTAACTCTGTTTTAACTGTATCGTATTGCTGTTGGCGAAGCTTCACGTTTTCTTTTTCATATTCTTCTAGCACAAGCTGCATTTCTAAATTAATAAGCTTAGATATAGTAAGAGAGATCTCTTCTTTTTGGGCGTGATCCCTTATTTCCTTGTTAACTAACGAAATGATTATTGTTTGTATTTGATGGAAGGTCCCCATATACCACTTAGGCTCTAATCCAATCCGAAAGTGCATTTGGGCTAGTCTTCGTTTTCTCTCAATGGTAGTTTCCGTGAACTCACCACTAAACATCTCTATAATATAACTGCCGACTGTTTTCTTAAGACGCTCGATTTGAGTTCTTTCTTCAATAATTGCTCGTAAGGAGGGAACAGAAAGGACTTGCTCATAAAAAACAGAGACAATATCGTCTATACCCTTTTCCACATAGGGCTGAAACGTATGTATCATTCTTATATCGTCCTTGCCTAGACCAATTAACTTCATTTGCTTCTTTAATTCTGGATATAGCTCCAACTGTATAACTGGTTCTTTTACGGTTGTATTTATTTCCGTTTCTTTAAACCATTTTTTCGCAAAAGGTATTACCAATCTAATCTCTCCTTATTGAATAAACTTGATGAATACGTGCAATTGGATTTTCTTATACTCTTATTATTAACAGGACGTATTACGTTTGTCAAATGTTTGTATAATATTATTTATAATACATTATACAAATTAGTTCCGAATGAATCATGCAAATATACTCTATTAATCCCTCGGTTTAGAGATATTAGGGTGAGGATTTTATGCTAGAATTTTATTTTTAGTAGAACTACTGTATAATGTTGAGGGAATGATGTTATACTATAGATTAATTAACAAAAGCAACAACAGCTTTTACATAGAGGCTGAAAGGATGAATATGGATGATGCAAGCTCGCCCAAATAGTAGTTATAATATTCAGCAGGTGTCTAATGTAACAGGTTTGTCAAAGCAGGTTATTCGGAAATGGGAAGAGCGCTATGACTTGATTCAACCTGAACGTTTAGATAACGGCTATCGGGTTTATAGTGAAGAGGATATAAAGAAGCTTTTAAAAGTGAAGGTATTATCTGAGAAGGGATACTCTCTAAAGCAAGCAGTTGCGCAGGTTTTGGAGGAAAAACAATTAGATCATGCCCAAGTGGAGCTACCTATAGAAAAGGAATCCTCCTTTCCAGAGTTTAATGATTTTGTTTTTAAGCTGTTGGAGCATGGGACAGATCTCGATGAAATAGAGCTAACGTATACTTTGCAGCAAGCATACTTTCACTACGGGTTAGAGAATTTTTTAGATAAGGTCGTATTACCCTTTTTACTCGAGGTGGGAAACCGATGGGAAAAGGAAGAATGGGATGAGTATCAGGAGGCTGTTTCTAGTATGATTGTGCGTGATTTCCTCGTGCAAATTCGTCGTAATTTTCATTATAGGGATGATGCGCCACTAGTGATAGGGTGCTGTCTTCCTCATGAAACCCATGAAATCCCGGTTCATATTTTATTACTACAGTTTATGATGAAGGGGTGGAAATCCTTTTTAGTAGGTGCTTCTCCTGCACCAGGTGCAATAGAGTCCATGGTAGAAAAACTAAAACCACAAAAAGTACTATTATCAGCTTCGACAAGCATACCCTTTGAACGCAACCCTAAATTGTTAGCAGGTTTGGATCAGTTTGCTGAAAATCATAAAGAAATTAAATTTTATATAGGTGGAGCAGGTGCTATGCAATACTTTGCCTGCAAAAATTTAAAAAATATAAGCTTAGCCAATTCTATAGAAGAAGTAATCAATTAAAAAAGCTACTTGTTTTCCATGAGAAAACAAGTAGCTTTTTTGGCTGTTTAGGAAATTATAAAGTTCTGAATCTGTGGACCAATTGATGTCTAGCTCCACCGCCTTGCCCCTCGGGGTCAAATGGATAAAAGGTGCTCCTGCGCAAGCTCGTCGCAAACAAGAGCGTTTGCGGTGGCTGAGGAACTGCCTCCTCGCTTTTTCCCATTTGCCTGTCGGGGCAGACATAGGCGCTTGCGCTTTTCTTGCTAATTCCGTTAGAAATTAGATGTCAGACTAATATTCCGCCTGTTTTTAAATACTTTTCAATACCTTCTGCAGTACGATAAGCTAATGCTCCTACGGTACCTGTAGGATTCATACCTGAATTATGAGGGAAAGCGGATGCTCCTGGTACAAATACATTTTCACAATCCCACATTTGAAGGTAACTGTTCAATGCACTTGTTTCAGGGTCAGCACCCATAATCACTCCACCAGTGTTATGAGTGGTTTGATATTTTGTCGTATCCCAGTCTCCTTGATCTCCAGGAACTGTGATTTCATCAGCACCCATTTCTTCAAGAATTTTGGCAGTAATTTCTCTAATATATTTTTGTTGATTTTTTTCGTTGTCATGATAGTTAAACGTCATACGGATAAGTGGATCTCCAAAAGCATCTTTATACGTAGGATCCAAATCAATATAGTTATCCTTATGAGGCATAACAGCCCCTTGAGAGCCTACTGATAGATTGCGGTTTGCCCAGTAAATAGTGGCATCCTTGTATTCCTTACCCCAGGCTGGAGTTCCTTTTGGTACACTATTACTTGAAATAGGTCGTTTACCGTAATGGCCAAGAGCAATGTTGCCTCCGTGTATGAAGTCTAAATCAGAGTGATCAAAATTATCTCCGTTAAAATCATCTAACACACCAGCAAGAGATCCTGTACCTGCATAAAGGTTAAATTCTCTATCCTTAAAGAAACCAGTAGAGGCAGCGGATGTCATTTGATATGCATAGTTTTTACCGATAACGCCAGTTCCTGTTTTAGGATCATAAGGGCGTCCAAGCTCTGAGTTAAGTAAAATTTTAATATTGTTTAGAGCATAGGCTGAAACCACGACAACATCGGCTTCTTGTATATACTCTTCGCCTGTACGAGTGTCTACGTATAATACCCCAGTTGCTTTACCATTAGTATGAAGCACTCGGCGAACAACAGAGAACGTACGAATTTCAAAATTACCCGTTTCTTTGGCTACAGGTAAAACAGTTACTACAGGAGATGCTTTAGAACCGTACTCACATCCGAATCTTTCACAGAAACCACAATACTGGCAAGCTCCTCGTGAAACTCCATCGGGATTTGTGTAGCTTTCAGAAAGAGTAGCAGCTGGAGCTACATAGGGATGATATCCTAAATTCTTGGCAGCTTCTCTAAACATTTTCATAGAAGGTGTTTCTTTTAATGGAACTGTTGGATATTTTACTTTTGGAACTTCTGGATGTGGATTTTCCTCTCCAGAAATACCGGCCATAGCCTCAAACTTTTCAAAATAAGGCACTAGCTCGTCATAAGTGATACCCCAATCTTGTAGTGGCATATCTGCAGGAATCTTATCTTTTCCGTAGCGTTCTACTGTTTTGGAATAGATTTCAAAGTCATAAGGAAAGAAACGATACGTCAAACCATTCCAATGCTCACCGGAACCACCTAAACCGTCCCCAATTAAAAATGAACCATGCTGACGATATGGTAGCGCTCTCTGGGAGGGATTATGTCTTACAGTCAGTGTTTCCTTGGATAGGTCTTGCATCATTTCGTTTCTTTGCTGATATCTCAACTCATCATGTACCATCATGTAGTCTTCGACTGATCTTGATTTGCCTCGTTCAAGACCAACTACTTTATACCCTTTTTTAGTTAGCTCTGAAGCTACGATTCCGCCAGTCCAGCCTACTCCAACTAAAACTATATCTGTTTTTGGTAATTTTTTAGCCATTATTATTTACTCCCTTAAATTAATGATTATGTTGTGAATTTAAACTTTGAGGTTCGAAAGTGACAAACTCTTCTTTTTCGATAATATCTGCATAGCTCATTTGATGACCAGGGAATTTTTTCATTTTCCACCCTTGCATGTCTTTGTTTCCACCATATAAAGGATCGGAATAGACACCTTCTATTGTTGCACTTTTCAATAGCTTAAAGAAAAAAGAGGAAGTGACTGCACCGTTTAATGTTATTTCTCCTGCTTCCATAGCTGTTAGGATGCTTATTTGTTCTTCATCACTAATCTCAGCAAATCTTTTATCATATTGTTTTTTTGCTTCGGTGTTTAGTGCTTCAATACCTAAGTCAAAAATTTGTTGTCTATTTAAATGAGTTTGATGTCCAAATAACGCTGTAGCTTCTGCTGGATAGAAAGGGCCACTCATGTATTCCTTTGCATTGAGCCCCCAGTTCCCAGCCAATTGATGGTCAATATAGTAAGTAACTAATAAGTCTTTTGCGCCAGGTCCAACATCTGTTTTAGGGAAAATTTGTTCTGTTGCCGCCTCAACGGTATCGAATTGCGACTTATCAAAATACATTAATGCTTGGTTGAAATTAGTGGAGGATTTAGATGCAACATGAGTTTCGTTCTTCACACCAGCAGAATCTTTTCCTAAAAGACTACCAAGGGCTCCACCTAAAACTACTCCACCTACTGTTAACCCTGAATTTTTTATAAATTTACGTCTAGAAGAACGTTTTTCTAGAAATTCGGTTTTTGTTTCCTGTTCTGACATATTGATACCCTCCGATGTTAAATGATAGAAAATCCAATTATTTACTTAGTTAAATTATGGATAAAAATAAAAAATATTTTAATGAAGCAGGTTGCCCCAGTTGTAAACTAGAGAAAACAAAACGGTGAATACTAAAAGAGAACCAATAAAGTATGTATGCTTTTTCCCTGTCCAACATAGAACTATTATTGCTAGTCCAATCCCGGTACCTAATAAAGCAAACCAAGGAAACGAAGAGTTATAGAAAAATAAAGCAAGTGCTAAATCAGCAACGATGAATAATGCGAAAAGTACTTGGTTTAATATTTTTAGTTCTGCTAAATTGTAAGCTGTCACATCTTTTCCTCTTTCTTTTATAAAAATTATCACTTAATAATAGTGAAAAATAACCGTCCTCAATTTTACTCTTTTTTTTCATTAAATCTACCTATTTTATACTATTTTTTAAAGTTTATATTTTCAGAAAAAAAGTATGCTATTTTATTTGTAGGTTATAAGATATTACATTAGCCGTTCAAAATGAATGGCGCAGTATCCATTAAATGTGATATGATTGAAATTAGTAACAGGTACTAATAACAGGTAAAAACGGGAGGTTCTTATGAAGGACTTAATACAGCTAAAAGATAAAAATATTGTAGTGATGGGTGTAGCAAATGAGAGAAGTCTTGCTTGGGGAGTTGCAAAATCCTTATATGACGTAGGCGCTAATGTTATTTTTACTTATCGTAAAGAAAGATCATTAGGTAAAATTCAAAAATTATTAAGTGCTAATGACTTGGAAGCTAAGCTAGTAGTAGAATGTGATGTTAATAGTGATGATAGTATTAAATCCGCATTCGAAACAATAGGCAAGGAAGTGGGAGTCATTCACGGAGTTGTACACTCTGTAGCGTTTGCCCATGCAGAGGATTTAAAGGATGATTTCATTAAAACATCTAGAGAGGGCTATGCCTTTGCCCAAGATACCAGTGCATATTCTCTAATTGCAGCTGCAAGAGAGGCGGCACCATTTATGACAGAGGGCGGATCCATTGTTACGATGACATATTTGGGAGCAGAACGTGTTTTAGAGGGGTACAACGTTATGGGGGTAGCGAAAGCATCATTGGAGGCGTCGGTAAAATATCTTGCTTTAGACCTAGGTAAACAGAATGTACGAGTCAATGCAATTTCTGCTGGAGCAATTCGTACGTTAGCGGCTAAGGGCATCTCTTCATTTAACACTATTCTACACAAGATTGAAGAAACAGCTCCTTTACAAAGAAACGTAACACAAGAAGAAGTTGGCGATATGACGGTTGCTCTTTTAGGTAATCTGTCCAGAGGAGTCACAGGTGAAATAGTGTACGTAGATTCTGGATACAATATTATGGGATAAATATTAGGGACTGTAGTTGATAACTATTCAACTACAGCCCTTTTTCTTTTCTCCTATTGGAACTAGAGAGGCTCCAACTGTTCTCCTGTTTGAAAGGTCTTTTCACTCTGTCATACCTAATTTAAGTCATTCCTTATTAATAAAGATTATTAAAAACGTTTTTTTTATGAAAATTAGGGTATTTACACAAATAGAGTCGAAATGGATTAGAGGAGGAATTAGTTTGGATAAAAAAGTAAATGAAAATAGCAAACATCAACAATTAGAACAATTTCGTGCGGTAGATAAAGATAAAGCTATGACAACTAATCATGGTTTAAAAGTTTCAGAGGATGAATTTTCTTTAAAGGCCGGAGATCGTGGTCCAACACTTATGGAGGATTTTCATTTTAGAGAAAAGATGACACATTTTGATCATGAGCGAATTCCAGAGCGAATTGTTCATGCTAGAGGATATGGTGCCCATGGAGTATTTGAAGTGTACGAATCCATGAAGCCTTATACAAAAGCGAAGTTCTTACAAACACCTGGTTCTAAGACCCCTGTCTTTGTAAGGTTTTCGACAGTAGCTGGTTCCCGCGGTTCAGGAGAGCTAGCGCGTGATGCTCGAGGGTTCTCGACTAAATTCTATACAGAAGAAGGAAACTACGATTTAGTGGCGAACAATATACCTGTCTTTTTCATTCAAGATGCTATTAAGTTTCCTGATTTAATCCATGCGATGAAGCCGGAGCCTCATAACGAAATGCCTCAAGCGGCTACGGCACATGATACATTTTGGGACTTTATAGCGAACAACCAGGAATCGGCGCATATGATTATGTGGGCTATGTCGGATCGAGCAATCCCTAGAAGCTATCGTATGATGGAAGGCTTTGGTGTACATACCTTCCGATTTATCAATGAAGAAGGAAAGGCTCACTTTGTTAAATTCCATTGGAAGCCTTTGCTTGGAACTCACTCGGTAGTTTGGGATGAAGCACAAAAAATTAATGGTAAGGATCCTGATTTCCATCGCCGTGACCTATATGAAGCAATAGAAAAAGGCGACTATCCAGAATACGAGTTTGGCGTTCAAATTATTTCAGAAGAGGATGAGTTTGCTTTTGACTTTGATATATTAGATCCTACTAAAATATGGCCAGAGGAAGATGTTCCAGTTAAACGAATAGGGAAAATGACGTTAAACAGAAATGTTGATAATGTATTTGCTGAGACAGAACAGGTTGCTTTCCACCCTGGTAATGTCGTTCCTGGAATAGATTTTACAAACGATCCCCTTTTACAAGGACGATTATTCTCTTATACGGATACACAGCTGATAAGACTTGGCGGTCCAAACTTCCATGAGCTACCGATTAACCGTCCAGTATGTCCATTCCATAATAACCAAAGAGATGGTTATGGTAGACAAACAATTAACGTTGGACAAGTAAGCTATCACAAAAACTCCCTAGCTAACAACACTCCAGCTCCAGTTAGTGAAGCAGAGGGGGGCTATGCACATTACCAAGAAAAAATAGATGCACGTAAAGTAAGAGCGCGTAGTGAAAGCTTTAAGGATCATTTCACACAAGCTACTATGTTCTGGAATAGCATGAGTCAACCCGAGAAAGAGCACATTATTGAAGCGTTTAGCTTTGAGCTTGGTAAATGTGTAGAGAAGTCAGTACGTACTCAAGCATTAGAAATGATTGCAAATATAGATTTAGACATGGCTAGCAAGGTAGCGGAAAATCTAGGTATGGTTATTCAAGGAACTGCTGAGAATAAAGTAACCAAATCTTCACCAGCCTTAAGTCAGCTAAATACAGTAATGAAGCCTGATACTAGAAAAATAGCAATTCTCGTAGGAGATGGCTTTGATGAAGAGCTATTGAGCTTTATGGAGGCTTTAAAAGCAAAAGGAACTCTTCCTATGGTCGTGAGTGATCATCATGGAAGTGTAAATGGAGCAAACGGTGCAAGCCTACCAGTAGATCACACCTTCTTAACAGCGGATTCTGTTTTATTTGATGCAGTCTACGTGGCTAGCAATAATGGAACAACACCGGCATTTAAGAAGAATGCGATGTTATTTGTCCAAGAAGCATTTACTCACTATAAGCCTATCGGATCTACCTTTAGTGGCGACGAGCTACTAGAAGAAATGGGACTTGTAGGTCAAATTGGTGTGTTAGCTAATGACAAAGTACATTTTGTAGATGACTTCATCAATGCAGTGGCAGCACATCGCTTTTGGGATCGTGCAGTTTAATAAGGTTACAGTTAAAGAGGTATGTCCTTTAATACAGGGCATACCTCTTTTGATTGAGATTAACTTAATGAAATTAAGGGCATTGTTAACAATAGAAGGAACATTATCACCCAAACGAGAAGTAATAGAAAGAGGTATGAGGAGGAGAGCTATATGCATTACGTGATTATAGGCGGTGATGCAGCTGGTATGAGTGCTGCAATGGAGATTTTTCGCAATGATTCTACAGCAGAAATTACGACTTTAGAAAAAGGAAATATTTACTCATACGGACAATGTGGCCTACCATATGTAGTTGGCCAAAAAATATTTTCTACGACAGATGTAATCGCACGAAGCGTGGAGATGTTTCGAACGAAATACAAGATTGATGCAAAGATTGGGCATGAAGTAACGGATGTAAACCCTCTGAACAAAACAGTTGCAGGTAATGTATTAGTAACTGGAGAAAGATTTGAAGTTAAGTATGACCGCCTATTAGTAGCAACAGGTGCTAGCTCCATCGTACCTGATTGGGGGGGGACACAACTAGATGGAATACATACATTTAAAACCATTCCGCAAACGGAGGCATTAATAGCTGAGCTGAAAGATGTGAACCACGTAACTATTATCGGTGGAGGATATATTGGTTTAGAAATGGCAGAAAACATAAGAGAAATTGGTAAAAAGGTCCGAGTAATTCAACGTGGAGATCGACTAATGCCAATTCTTGATCCAGAGATGTCAGACATATTACTACAAAAGGCAAAGGAAAAACATGTGGAGGTCAAACTAAATGAGGAGGTTAAATCCTTTACGGGAAACACACGAGTCCAAGAAGTGGTAACTGACAAAGGGACCTACTCGACAGACTTAGTGTTGATAGCTATTGGCATAAAACCAGCAACTAATTTCCTTAAGGAGACAGGAATAGAAACTCTAGAGAATGGAGCCATAATCGTAAATAAATATTTGGAAACAAGTATTCCAGATATTTATGCGGCAGGAGATTGCGCCACTCATTTTAATCGTTTGAAACAAAAAAACGATTATGTCCCGCTAGGTACTACTGCCAATAAACAAGGTAGGCTTGCAGGATTCAATATGATTGGAGAAAAAATACCGTTTAAAGGTATTGTCGGTACCTCTATTATGAAATTCTTTGAATTGTCGATTGGTAGAACCGGACTATCAGAGGAGGAAGTAAAGGAACTAGACATTCCTTTCGACACAAGTACGATTGAGGCCAGTGATATTGCAGGGTATTATCCTGGGAAAGAGTTAATGCAGATAAAACTCCTTTATCGTAAAGAGGATCAATTGCTTCTAGGTGGGCAGATCGTTGGGGGGCATGGAGTAGACAAGCGCACTGATGTATTGGCTACTGCCCTGTACCATGGTATGACGCTCCCGGATTTATTAGACCTGGACCTATCGTATGCTCCTCCATTTAACGGTGTATGGGATCCTTTGCAGCAGCTTGCTAAAAGAAACTTTGATAAGAATAAATAAAGAAAAGTGGGGGAATTGAGAGATGGAAATAGAGACAAAGGAATATAAGGTTAGAGATATCTCATATAAGATTAGATCGGCTAGTCAGCTGGATGCAAAGCAGCTGTCCGAGGTAAGGGTTCAAATCGACGGGGAAACGGAGAATCTAGATAGAGAACAAGGGGAAGCATTCATTGATGTCACAGGCTTTGAAAAGCTAATTGAAGATGACACCCTTTCCGTGAACAATCTCTTTTTAGTCGCAGAGATTGAGGGGAGGATTGTTGGTTTTTCTAGATGTGAAGGGAACGACTTAAAGCGGTTTGCGCATAAAGTGGAATTTGGTGTTTGTGTCTTAAAAGAATATTGGGGGCTGAGTATCGGTACCAACTTTTTGAAGGAGTCTATTGCATGGGCAGATGCCGGTAGTATCAAAAAGATCTCATTAAATGTATTACATACTAACGAAAAAGCGATTGCCTTATATAAAAAGTATGGCTTCGAGGTAGAGGGTATATTAAAAAACGATAAAGTTTTAAAGGATGAGCAATACTATCACACCGTTGTGATGGGACGTTCTTTCATTTAAAATAAAATTTAGTTGACTATTCTAAACTCATTGAATATACTATTAAAAATCAATTTATGTTATTTAGGCAAAGAAAAGGACATGAGTCATTTAGGTAATTTCTTATTAGAGAGCAGGGTCATCGGCTGAAAGCCCTGTAAGAAAAACGAATGATTTACCACCTTGGAGCTATTATGGGGAACAACTAGTATCCATAATCGGGAAACCGTTATCTTTTAGAGAGCCGTATTTTTTATTTGACGGCAAAATTAGGGTGGAACCACGACCACACTCGTCCCTTTTACCGGGATGGGTGTGGTTTTTTGTATGCACAATTTAATATTTAAGCTATGAAAAGGACATGAATTATTCCTCAACTTCTAATTAGAGAGCAGGGTCATCGGCTGAAAGCCCTGTTAGAAAGTTGAATCGTTTACCACCTTGGAGCTATTATGGGGAACAACTAGTATCCATAATCGGGAAACCGTTATATTTTATGAGAGCCGTAATTTTTAATGACGGCAAAATTAGGGTGGAACCACGACCACACTCGTCCCTTTACTGGGATGGGTGTGGTCTTTTTATATTTAAACAAAACTAGGAGGAATTATAATGTCAGTAAAAGCAGAAGAAAGACTAAGTCATCAAAAATTGGGTCAGCAACTAGAATTATTTATGTCCATGGAGGAAGCTCCAGGTATGCCATTTTATTTGCCAAAAGGAATGGTTTTACGAAATGAACTCGAAAATTTATGGAGAGAAAAACATCAGCGAGCGGGCTATCAGGAGATAAAAACTCCTATCATGATGAAGCAGGAGCTGTGGGAGAAATCGGGACACTGGGATCATTACCATGAAAACATGTATTTTGCTGATGTGGATGAACAAAAGTATGCGATTAAGCCAATGAACTGTCCGGGAGCAGTTTTAATCTTTAATAGTAAAAGAAGAGGCTATCGAGAACTTCCTATACGATATGCAGAGCTAGGGTTAGTACACCGTCATGAGCTTTCGGGATCTTTGAATGGTCTATTGCGTGTTCGAGCATTTACTCAAGACGATGCACATCTGTTTGTTCTAGAAGAGCAAATTGAAAGTGAGCTTGCGAAGGTGTTAGATCTAGTAGATGAATTCTACCTGAAATTTGGATTTAGCTATAAAGTGGAGCTATCAACTCGTCCAGAGGATTTTATGGGCTCTGTGGAAGTATGGGACCAAGCAGAAGAAGCGCTAGAATCGGTATTGAAGAGTAAACAGGTTGAATATCAAGTAAACGAGGGAGATGGAGCTTTTTACGGTCCTAAAATTGACTTTCATATACTCGATTCACTTGGACGTAGCTGGCAGTGTGGAACAGTTCAGCTTGATTTTCAAATGCCGGAAAAATTTAATTGCCAGTACGTCGATGAAAACAATCAACTACGTCGTCCTATCATGATTCACCGAGCAATATATGGTTCTATCGAACGTTTTATCGCGATTCTATTAGAACACTTTCAAGGTAATTTTCCACTTTGGCTAGCCCCGGTTCAAGTGAAGGTGTTGCCTATCGCAGACGCTCATCTAGCTTATGCGGAGGAAGTAAAGTCGCGGCTACAACAAGAAGGCTACCGGGTAGAAGTAGATGACCGCGTAGAAAAAATTGGATTGAAGATACGAGAGGCAGCCATGCAAAAACATCCGTATATGCTGATCATTGGTGACCAGGAAATGGAGAATCAAGTTGTTTCCGTTAGGAAGCATCGAGTAGGAAGCCTTGGTGATATTGGGATAGAAGCATTTATTGGACACCACCTGAGAGAGTAAAGTTGTTGTGGTAAGTGGATAGGATGACGGATTGTCGTAAAGTATCCGGTCATTGTAGTAATCGGAGGGTGGATTGTCGTAAACTTGCTGGAACTTGTGAGGGTATGGAGCGTCATGCGGTCAACCGAGCCATCGAATTGTAGTAGAGATCCTTTAGCACCATTAAAAAAGGATTTTATGGCCACCATCTCGAATAAACTCTCGATAGGAAGTGTCGCTATGGTTAAATGGTTTATCTTGTTTGGTGGAATAGTTTTATTAGGGATTAACTTTTATGCTGTCTATGACGTGTACCAGCCGAAAGTTGGTCCTATAGGAAGTGGAAGAATATCTATGTACTTTTGGATAAGCATTTTTATTAGTACCCTGTCAGGGATAATTGCCATATCTCAATTCTTTGTATTATTTGCCTATGATCAACGTAATAAAAATTTTCCTAGAATGGAAACGAAACGGTTTGTACTACGCCAGATAGAGCTGACCGATGCAGAAGAGGTATTCTATTATTTTTCTCAGTATGAGGTTATGAAGTACTATGATCTTGATGTCTTAAAGGATGTTAGTGAAGCAAGAAGAATAATAAAAAACTGGCAGACAAAATACCATAAAAACGAAGGCTTGCGTTGGGGAATAGCGACAAAGGAAGACAATAAGATTATTGGAAGCTGTGGGTTCCATAATTGGGAGAAAGAACATTTCAAAGCGGAAATCGGTTTTGAGGTTACGCCAGAATACTGGCGAAGCGGAGTGATGACGGAGGTTTTGCAGCCTATACTAACTTATGGCTTTGAAAAGATGGAGCTTCACAGAATAGAAGCCCTCTATGATCCCGACAATATGGCATCCAAAAAAACATTGGAAAAA
Source organism: Psychrobacillus sp. MER TA 171 (assembly GCF_023713305.1). NCBI lineage: Bacteria > Bacillati > Bacillota > Bacilli > Caryophanales > Bacillaceae > Psychrobacillus > Psychrobacillus sp. MER TA 171. The sequence continues at coordinate 57,335 of NZ_JAMAWN010000004.1, forward strand.
GCAGGATTTATATATGAGGGTACATTAAGAGAATCTGCGTTTGAAAAAGGACAATTTTGTGATGCTTCCATTTGCTCTTTGTTAAAAAAGGAGTTTGCTAAATAGCAAACCCCTTTATAAATTATATTAATATCGAACCCAGCTCAGACCAATGGTACCTTCTCCCGCATGCACTCCTACACAGGCACTTAGTGGGATAACAATTACCTTAAGGTTAGGGAATTCCTGCAGGATTTCTTCTCTCCACGTTTGAGCATCCTTTTTGTTGTTGCAGTTGATTACTGCAACTTCTGGAACTTCTGCTATTTTCATATCTTTTCGAAGGCGTCCCATTACATAGTTTTTAGCTCTTTTAGTAGCACGTACTTTTTCTGTCGGGACGGTTTTTCCATTATCAAAGGAAATAACCACTTTTATATTTAATAGATTGCTAAGAAACGCTGCTGTGCCGGAAACGCGACCACTTTTATGAAGCTGAGTCAAGCTAGATGGAATGAAGGATAACTCAGAGTTATTTGTCATATTTTCTATATGAGCTACAACTTCCTCTACGCCTCGGCCTTCTTCTAACAAGCTTTTCCCAACCTCTAGCATTTTGACCATTGGATAAGAGCCTATTTTCGAGTCAATGGAATATACTTTGAAATTGGCCATTTTAGAAGCGGTTTGTGAGCTGTGGTAGGTGCCAGACAAACCGCTTGATGTATGGACGGCAACTGCACAATCATATCCTTCTGCTTTTAGGTCTTCATATAGTTGTACCATTTCACCAATTGGAGGCTGAGAGGTCTTTGGATGAACTTTAGCATTTCTTAATTTGTCATAGAATTCATCATGTGTCATATCAATCGTTTCTTTGAATGCACCCTCTTCAAAAACAATATTTAACGGTAAGACATGTATATTATGTTTTTCAATAAATGATTGTTCCAATAAAGCGGCAGTATCAGTGATCCAAGCAACTTTTTTATTCACAGTTGATAATCTCCTTAATAAAAATAATTTGTTAGCGATAATGTAACGCAGATGAATACATATCAATAGTGTTACTTGTCATGTTTTGTCGAAATTTCGGGAACTGGAACATATTTTGAACATATTTAGAGGAGGTGAAAGGTTGAAGTATTTATTACCGTATTCTCTACATAATTTAATGCAACTATATCTACAGCAATTAAATACACATTTGCCTATGAATTTAATAGAAGGAGTCTATTTGTATGGCTCCGTTGCTTTAGACGCTTTTGATGAGAAAAAGAGTGATATAGACTTTATCGTTTTATTAAATCGACAGGTAAATGAGAAAGAGATAGAAATGATAAAGGATCTTCATTTTCAATTGTCTAAAGAGGAATTAGGTTCTCGGATGGACGGTATGTATATCCAAGCAACTGACCTTAGTAAGGGGAACGAAACAATGCAACCTTATCCTTTTTGTGCGGATGGCGTTGTTAGAGTTGGGCATTGGGACATTAATCATGTGACTTGGTGGGTGTTAAAGGAGCATGGAATTACATTGCAGGGAACAGATATTCAAGAGTTAAAGATTTCTACTGAATGGGAGGACGTCTTAGGGACGTTAAAATACAATATTAATCAATATTGGTATGAGAAAACAAAAGAAATACCAGATTCAGTGACTGATGAAGTGGTGGAGGCTGTTACAGCTACTATTTGCAGAATTCTTTATTCACTCGAATATCAGCAGATCATTTCAAAAAAAGAAGCACTGAGAAAAGGGTTAAGTATGCTTCCAAATGTTTGGCATCCTTTAATACAAGAAGGGATGAGAATTCGTACATTAGAGCAATCTCCTTCGCTATTTGCAACAGAAAGCTCACGTGCAGAAGCTTGTCGAGATTTAATATTGTACGCACATGAACTTTGCAATGCACGCTATTTTCAGGAGGTATAGAAATGGAAATTAGAAGATTAATAGGTGATGATGCAGAGGCATATTGGCAGCTAAGGCTTGAGGCACTGCAAAATAACCCCGAAGCATTTGGTACTAGTTATGAAGAGGCTATTCAAAGAGAAAATCCAATTGAACGAGTAAGAAGCAATTTTCAAGTAAATGGGAATTATACGTTCGGCGCATTTGAGGGAGATAAATTAATCGGTATGGTTACTCTTTTACAGGAGAGTGGCTCAAAAATGAAGCATAGAGCAAATATATTTGCGATGTATGTTAGTCCACACGGGAGAAGAAAAGGTGCCGGTAAGTCCTTAATGGAGCAGGCGATTAAACAGGCAAGAGAAACTAATGAAATTGAAAAGATTAATCTCTCCGTAGTATCTAGTAATGAGTCTGCAAAAAATTTATACCTGCAGCTAGGATTTAAAGTATTTGGAACAGAAGAAATGGCTTTAAAGGAAAGAGATGTTTATTACGAGGAACATCATATGACCCTTATATTAAAATAAAGGAGAGATAGTATGGAGGAAAAGACAAGTAAACAAAAGGATAATACCAAGCTGCCTATGATACAAACACCAATACGTTCTATTTTTGAAAAGTTTTCTAGAGAAAAGGATGCTTCTTTAATATACGGGGACCCAATTATTATGGACAATAAACGGATTCTGCCAGTAGCCAAAGTGAACTACTTCGTAGGTGGAGGAGGAGGCGGTGGATTTACAGACGAGCAAAATGCTAGTGGTCAAGGAGAAGGAGCAGGTGGTGTATTTTCGATTAAACCAGTTGGAGTTTATGAAATCACCGAGGAAAATGTAAAATTCAAGCCTATACTTCCGATTAATCAATTACTTACTGTGTTCTCCATTATCACCTTAGGTCTTGCCTTCCTATTAAAGAAAAGTCGAAAATAAGTTCTTTAAATAGCTTAATAGAAAAACGCTACCTTTTAAATTTAGTGGGTAGCGTTTTTTCTATTCTTTAACCATTGAACAAGCGTTAGCAATAGCATGGCAAAAATTGCGCCACTTGTATCTAATAGAACATCCTGAAAGAGTGCAGATCGTCCACTCGTAAAGGATTGATGGAATTCATCTGCTGCTCCTAGAAAAAAGGTAATCAGTATGGCCAACAGCTTTCTGTACTTTTTTTTCGGTAAAGCAATATAAATGGCTAATCCAATCAAACCAAAATAAAAAAAGTGCGTTCCTTTTCTGATTAAAAATTCAACAAATGCATAGTAGCCACGTTCCTCGACAGAGACATAAAATCCCCAATATGGAATATGAAATAAAGACAAAAAGGATTCCAATGGCTTGTTGGGAAGCCAGTTTTTAAGCACAGCCTCTAAAGATTGCTGCTCGGAAGTTTGACCCGAAGCAATAAATACAAAGAGAATTAAAAGTAATAGTGGGATATATTTTTTCATATAAAAACAGTAGCATAAACTGAACAAGAAACAAACTAATTACTAGTTTTAACACTAGATAACCATTTCTATCCCAAAATGATACGCTATGGTACACTTACGATAAGTGAATAATTTATTGCAGGGAAAAGGTGCTGACTTGTCAGCTTAATTGGGAATTCGGTGAAAAACCGAAGCTGTATCCGCAACTGTAAATGCAGATGAAATAAGAAAAATACCACTGTCGGCTAGAAGTCGATGGGAAGGTTCTTAGAGTAAAATGATGCATGAGCCAGGAGACCAGCCTTTTCTTGAACGTATAAATACTCTTCGGAAGTTAAGGGGTTGTACGGCACGTGTCTATTTTTTCGATTGAATTTATAAAACGATAAATAGTATTGCGCCGCCCTTTTTGGGGTGGCGTTTTTTGTGCTGTAAGAGGTCGAGTATTGTATTGCATATGTTCACATTTACTAGGAAGGGAGGGGAAAAGGTGAAAAAGGACATGCGTTATATTTGTTATCCGTTTATGAGAGAGAAGCCTTCTACAGTAGACTTTGAGATTCGAACGGACTCACTGACGACACGTATCGGCTTGGCTGCTTCTTTAACAAAAGATATTCCAAGAGTATATGAGGACCTTATGTATTTGGCCCCGATGGCATACCACTTAAATGGGTCTGTCAGAGGGAAGCTCGCGATCCATGAAGAAGATTTACAAATCCTCAGCGATATGTACGATTCCTACGTAAGCGAAGTAGAAGGAAGAGTAGATATATTCGTACTTCCACAAGGTTCAACGGTTGCTTGTGAGTTGCACGTATGTCGAAGTGAAGCAAAAAAGTCGGTCAGAGCTTTACATAAAGTCTCTTTAGAAAGAGAAGTACCTGAGATTTTATTTGACTACACGCAGCTATTAGCAAATGTATTGTTTGCAATGGCGGTATATGTAAATAAGTATCATGGAGTTGACGAGATTCAATTTGTCAGTAAATCATATCCCATGAGAAAAAAGAAAGAATTGGGGGATTAACATATGAATAAACAATTAAGAAATTGGTTAGCGGTACTAATACTTTCTATCTTACTTGTAGGCTGCCAAGAGGCTGAAAAGAATACAGCTGTTGAAACAGATTCTGTACAAGAAGTAAAGGAATACACTGTAACGGACGATATGGGGAACGAAATTACATTTGAAGAAGTTCCCGACTCGGTTGTGTCTCTACAACCAAGCAACACAGAAATTCTATTTGCCCTTGGCGTGGGAGATAAAATAGTGGGAGCTACAGAGTATGATACCTATCCAGAAGAAGCACTGGAAATTGAAAGAATTTCCGATTCTATGAGCTTTAATGCAGAACGGATTTTAGAGATAAGCCCAGATGTAGTGATAGCGTATACCACCGGTTCTGAGGAAGAGCTTAAAGTGTTGGAAGATGCGGGTTTAGACGTTTTTGTCATTCAATCGGCACTGTCATTTGAAGACGTCTATGGTGATATTGAACAGTTGGCCGCAGTAATGGGAGTTGAGGATAAAGGAATAAACCTTGTTAACTCTATTAAAACTACTATTCAAAGTGTTGAGGACAAAGTATCGGGTGTAGCTAATCAGAAACAAGTTTATTTTGAGATAAGCCCCTCTCCTGAAATTTTTACAACTGGTAAAAATACGTTTCAACAAGAAGTTTTGAATAATGCTTCTGTTGTGAACATTTTTGGAGACCAAGAGGGATGGATTAAATTATCTGAGGAAGATGTCATTAAGAAAAATCCTCCGATTATCTTAACTACCGTAAATTATGTAGAAGATCCAATTGGTGAGATTAAGGCTCGTCCAGGCTGGAACCAGCTAGAGGCTGTACAAAACAACGCCATCTTCCAATTAGATTCGGACATAATGTCTCGCCCTGGTCCACGAATTGGTGAAGCTGTGGAACTAGTAGCCAAAACCGTTTATCCAGAATTATTTAAATAAAGTAAAGGATGGTCTCGTTTTGAGGAGGCCATCTTCTTTTATTTTAAAACAGGTACCTTGCAATGGATAATAGTGTTATGGTATAGTACTATTTAATGAATAGTACCGAGGAGGAGTTAGAAGTGACAGCAAACGTTTATATTGAGACATTAGAAAAACAGCTATATATTTTAAATGCTAAGGAGCGCCAAGCGGTTGTTCGAGATTTCCAAAAATATTTTTGTGACTTGTTAAGAGAGGGGAAATCCGAGCAAGCAATAATAGAATCATTAGGAGCACCATCGTATATAGCAAGGGAACTACTTAAGGCTTACTCCGAAGAGGAAATGATCGTAACAGAAGTGGCATATGAAAGTGCATATATATAAAATGCTACAAAGGCTAGTTACCCTTTGTAGCATGACTTCATTGACAAGTTTTAACTGGTTCATTGGGAATCCAAATTTTACAGTTTGAATCTGATAAATCCCCGTCTGTATAAACTTTCATCTCTGGTGTGTTGCCTATATCACTAACCCCTATCCCATCACACAAACTCCAAGAGGCCCTTTTATTTCTTCGTTATTTAAAGAAATAAAGAGCAACAAGCTTTTGTATAGATTCTTATAGACTGATATCTAGGAATGTATATTAACACATGCAAAAAGCCGCCTATTAGAATTTGGCGGCTTTTTGCATTAGATATTTTTTTTAGTTACTGTTTCTTTGTCTTCTATTTTAAATTCTTCTGCAACATCGTCTACTATATCTTTAGTTGAGCTTTTAAATTCTTTTAACGTCTCTCCAATTGCTCTACCCAATTGAGGTAATTTTTTCGGACCGAACACGATTAAAGCAATAATTAATATAATGATTAAACCTGGTATTCCGATATTTGGCATTATAATCTCTCCTATACTGTTTCTGTATATTCTCATGTGTTTTTTCAATAGTAGTTAATCATACATAAAATTGGTTGTTTTGTATCAATAACACATTATACTCCTACGTTTAAATTTGTAAATAATTTAGTGTTAAAAATAATCTAAGCGTTTTGAACTGGAAAAGTCTCTTCGTTATAAAAGTACCTTAATCCCTTCTGCAAAAATTTAATTATATAAATATAATCTTATCGTTTATTTATCCAGGAAATACTAATTAATTTATGCCCATAATACAAAGGTTTTTCTATTATTCTGCATTAATTATAAAAATTTAATGTTTTTTCAGAATAAAATTATATTTTTATAATCGAAATAAATATCTAGTTTTTAAGAAATAAAAGGAGTAGACTGTAAAACGGTTGTTTTGTATTTATAAAAATTACGTTTTCATAGTTGTGTGTACTATGTTAAAGGAGAATAAAAGTGACGCAATATAACTTAGAAGAATTAAAACTGTTGAATCAAGTAATTTTTGCTTTATTTATAGTAGCAGATTTAGCTCTTGGCCTCTTTTACTTTAATAATGAGTTTCCTTGGTTCGCGTTAATAGGTTCAAGTATCGGACTAGCTATAATTGTTCTTTGCTGGACTGGAAAAAAATATATATACTTTGTCTCATTTTTATTGGTTTATACGATCCTATTCTCATTAGTTTATAACTGGAATGCAGTTTTTCATTAATCAGAATATCTTTTAAGCCATTGTTTACCTAAATAAACAATAAGCTATTTATACTAATTTACATTGGAGGTCATATTATGTCAGAACAGGAAAACAAGACTACTTACTTAGATAAACGTTCATCTAGACGTACTTTTATCAAAAACTCTGGATTAACAGTTGGTGGAGTTGTATTAGGTGGAGCACTCGGTTCTTTACTAGGGAAAGACTCAACATCTAAAACTAATGAAACTGGGGTTCATTCAGCAACTACTAGTGTTAACTTCAACCAAGCACTTATGTATTTTGACAAAGCACAATTTGACACGATAGAAGCTGCAGCAGAGCAAATTTTTCCTAAAACTGAGGTAGGACCCGGGGCGAAAGAATTACTTGTTGCATATTATATTGATCACCAACTCGCAGGAAGCTTTGGCCTAAACTCAAAAGAATATATGACCGGTCCTTTCTTCCCTGCAGAAGCAGTTCCACAACAAGGGTACCAAACACATTTGAACCGTCAGCAAGTGTTTAATCTTGGAATTGCAGCTTTAAATACAGAGGCTGCAAAGAAATCCGATGATAAACCTAAATTTGCTAATTTAACAGAAGAACAACAAATCGAAATCTTAAAAGATTTTGAAGCTGATAAAGTTAAATTAAATGGAGCCGTTAGTTCCTCCTTTTTCTTCTCTTTACTTAGAAAAGTAACAATTGAAGGAGTATATGCTGACCCTATGTACGGCGGTAACAAAGATATGGCTGGTTGGAAAATGAAGAATTTCCCTGGACATCAATCAAGTTATACTAATGTATTAGAAAAAGATGAATTCGTGAAAATAGATCCTATGAGCTTAAACTCTCAGCATCAACACTAATCAGCACAAATAGAAAGGGTGAACAACTTTGGCAACTAAATTACCAAAAACAGATATAGTTTTAGTAGGGGTAGGCTGGGTAGGCGGTATTATTGCAGCAGAACTTACAAAAAAAGGATACAAAGTAGTAGGTATCGAACGTGGTAAAGAACGTTCAACTGAGGATTACTTTATGGCTCACGATGAACTACGTTACGCAGAGCGTAAAGAAATGATGCAGGATCTTTCTAAAGAAACAATTACATTCCGTCACGATATGACACAACGAGCATTACCTTACCGTGAATGGGGTAGCTTCCTAATCGGAGAAGGAACAGGTGGTTCAGGAGAGCATTGGAATGGTCAAACTTACCGCTTCCTTCCATACGATTTCGAAATCTATTCAGAAACTGTTAAACGTTACGGAAAAGGTAAAATCCCTAAAGGGATGATGCTTCAAGACTGGGGTATAACATACGAAGAGTTAGAACCATACTTCGATAAATTTGACGCTATGACGGGTATTAGCGGTGAGGAGAATCCACTACCTGGCTCTCCACAAATAAAATACCCTAACCCGCCAATGCTGGAAACACCTGCTATAAAATTATTCAAAAGTGCAGCGAAAGAGCTTGGTTATCATCCATACCATATGCCTTCTAACAATTTATCGCAATCTTATACTAATCCAGATGGCGTTTCTCGTGGCGCTTGTCAATATTGCGGTTTTTGTGAGCGTTTTGGTTGCGAATATGGAGCAAAAGCTTCACCAGTAGTTACAGTATTACCTGTAGCTAAAGAAACTGGTAACTTCGAAGTACGTACTCATTCTGTTGTACGTAAAGTTCTACACACTAATGGAAAAGCTACTGGCGTGTTATACGTTGATATACGTACTGGTGAAGAGTTTATCCAAGAGGCAGATGTAGTTGTAGTATCAGCTTATCAAATGAACAATATTAAACTATTATTAAACTCTCAACTTGGCCGTCCATATGATCCAGTTACTGGTACAGGTGTCATTGGTAGAAACTATGCATACCAAACAATTCTAGGGACTGCTGTAGGTTTCTTTGATAAAGAGTTCAATTTATACGGTGGTGCAGGATCTCTAGGAGCACAAATTGATGACTTTAACGGAGACTTCTTTGATCATACTGACTTAGATTTCTTACATGGTGCGACAATTCAAATTACCCAATTAGGGGATCGTCCTATTGCCAACAATCAGATTCCAGCAGGCGTTCCAACTTGGGGGAAAGAATTTAAAGATGCTTCTGTTACAAATGCAAACCGTGTTCTTATTGTTAAAGCACAAGGAGCTTCCCTTCCTTGGCAAGATAATTACATCGATCAAGATCCAACGTATAAAGATGCATTCGGTGATCCATTACTTCGTATGACGTTTAATTGGAAAGATCAAGACCGTCAGCTAATGAAGTTTATGGGCGAAAAATCAGCTGAGATCATGAAAAAAATGGGTGCAAAAGATATCAAAATTAATGGCCTCGAAGTCGGAGATTACGATATTCGTAACTACCAATCTACTCATAATACTGGTGGAGTAATTATGGGCTCTAATCCAGAAACAAGTGCTTTAAACAGCTATCTACAAATGTGGGATTGTGAAAACGTATTTGTACCTGGTGCAAGTGCTTTTGCTCAAAACTCAGGTTACAACCCAACTGGTACAGTTGGAGCACTAGCATATCGTGCTGCGGAAGGTATTGAAAAATACTTAAAAACTGGCGGATTATTAGTTTAAAATCGAGAAGCTTCTATATAAAGAAATAATATTTGCTTAAACTTAACAAATAATTTTTACTCATAGAATTAGCCAACAACTTAAAAACTGCTATCTTCTTTCCATCAAAAGAAGGTAGCAGTTTTTTAATATATGGATTCATCCACAAACTTTTAACTACTCTTTTGGATTTCTAAGAAGCTTGCACAGTTTGTGTAAATTTCAGGCTGTTCATTATGAACCGAATTTTTGTGGGTTCCTTGGACTGTTTAATCTGCCAAGATTGCTTCTACTATTTCTTTAGGACGAACATCAAGAGTAGATAAATCCTTGAGGTCGATCCAAATCGGTTCATATTTTCCTTTTTCTTTAGAAGTGCTTACATATTCATCTCCACCTCCGGATCCAAACGTACCGCTTACAATATCAGCTAAATAATAATATTGAGTTCCGCTATATGGTAGTACTTTAAAAAGTCTTTGGATGCGAACATGTACCCCTAGCTCCTCATATGTCTCACGAATAGCTGCCTCCTCAGGGGTTTCTCCATTCTCGATACCTCCACCCGGAAATACATAGTAGGTGGTATAAGGCTTAGTCCTTTTGATCAGTGCAACTCGTCCTTGTTCTAAAATAATAGTGGCTCCTCGATTTCTCATCTTATTCCCCCCTTCACCTATTTTTAAGAAAATTATAACAATAAATTAATGGAAATATGTAAAGAGTTCTTTACATTGGAGAAATTTTTGATTATTCTGTATGTAAAGATATATTTACATTGTAAGCAAGGAGGAAGTAAATGGCAAAGGTCATTAATCATATAAGAGAAATCCGTTTAAAAAAGGGGATAACACAGATTCAAATGGCGGGTGATTTACAAATTACCAGACAAACCATTACAGCGATTGAAAACAATAAATACAATCCCAGCTTAGAGCTTGCACTTAAACTAGTACGTTATTTTGATGTACCTATTGAAGAATTATTTTATCTAGAGGAGGAATAAGGATGAAGAAGGGCTATGAGATCCTATTGTATGGAATAATTAGTGGATGTATCATTGGTGGCTCGTTTTTAGGGGTGTATATCTCGGGTAAAGAGGAGGGCATCTTCGATTGGGGGCTTTTCTTGCCAATGTTAGCTGGAGCATTAGGGGGCTTTTCTGTCTTTTTGCTTTATGCATGGTGGCGACAAAAACGTATAGGAAATGTACCGGATATGGATGAACGCACAACTGTGATGATGAAGAATTATTTTTCTACTGTACTTTATTTTGTCCTCTTCGGTACAGGGGCCATATTATTAATATTATTTGCGCTTGGTGTTGAAACAATAGAAATAGGAATACTCATTATTTATATGATGATCCTATTTATGTTAATTGGTATTGGTACTTTTATAATCAAGAAGATTTGAGGGACATAGAAAGGGTATTATAAAGGTAGTTTATAAGGTCTATAAAGCGTATGCAGTATAAATTGACTAAGAAGGGATGTTAAGAAATGGTTCATGTTTTATTTGTCTGTCTAGGTAATATTTGTCGTTCTCCCATGGCGGAGGCTGTATTTAAGCATCTAGTAGCAAAGGAAAAATTAGAAGCGAGTATTCGAGTAGATTCAGCTGCTACAAGTGAGTGGCATATTGGAGCCCCGCCACATCCAGGGACAATAGCCAAGCTAAAAGAATATGACATTTCGACAGAGGGTATATCCGGACGTCAGCTACAAAAAGAAGATTTTGAAGAATTTGACTATATTGTTGGTATGGATGAAAATAATATTAAAGATATACGACAAATGCTTGGTCAACCTGATCATCCCAAAATTATTCGTTTTTTAGATTTGACTGAGCACAAGAAAGATGTACCTGATCCTTATTTCACTGGTGATTTTCAGGAAACCTATGATTTGGTTTTAGAGGGCTGTGATGCACTTCTAGGCAAAGTTAAACTTGATTATAAAGAGCAACTGTAGCAAGAGGGGGAATAAAAGTGGAGTATGAATATTTTCATGGGGTACCGGACAAACAGACGCTTTCTGGTGTTTTGGAGCTACATAAGCATGTATTTGACGGCTCAGACTTGGCAACAGAAAAGTTAAAAGAAAAAAACAATTTAATCCTGTTTGTAGCAAAGGATGGAGACCGTGTAGTAGGATTTAAAATTGGCTATGACTACGGAAATCGCACCTTTTATAGCTGGCTGGGCGGTGTTCACAAGGATTATCGTGGAAAAGGAATAGCGAAAGAGCTGATGTGCAGACAGCATGAACTTGTTAAGTCAATGGGGTACACAAAAGCCCGTACCATCTCAAGAAATGAAAAAAGAGAAATGCTAATTTTAAATATAAAGTTTGGGTTTGATATTAAAGAAACATTTATAAGTAATAAAGGTACGCATAAAATTGTGCTAGAAAAAATGCTATAGGGAGGAAACTAAATGACGGATTGCTTAGGCTGTATGTTAGCGAATAAAAAACAAGAGATATTTGTTATATTTGAGAATGATCATATTACCTGCTTTTTAGACCAAGAACCCTTTAATAATGGGCATGTGCTTATACTTCCAAAAAGGCATTATGAGGATGTGGATGACCTAGATGTTGAGGTAGCCTATTCGATCATGGATGCATCAAGGCTAATCTCTAAGGCTATCAAAAGATTATATGCCCCAGATGGGATTACAATCTGTCAAAATGGAGGAGTCTTTAGTGAATTGACTCATTACCATATGCATGTTGTCCCGAGGTATCAGGGGCAACAATTCGCAGAATTTTATCAAGATGAGCCACTCGTACGCAATCTAGAAAGCATGCAAACTGTTACAGCTAAATTAAGAGACTCAGTTCGGAATGTTATAGCAGAAGGTAAATAAAATAATTCGTGTAGAGTCTTGTCCGAGAAGGAAAGGCTCTTTTTTAGCTTATGGAATTGTTATTGTTAATAGTTCGGTCTAACTAGGATATTCACATATACTTAAAGGTATCTTAGTGTGAAGTGAATGGAAGTTAATGTATTAATTTTTGCTACTTACAAGGAATCTAATGTATAATAACACAGTAGAATTCTAGAGTACGAAAACAATAGGAGAAAGAGAGTGGGACTTTATGGGTCGTAAATGGAATAATATCAAGGAAAAGAAAGCTTCCAAGGATGCGAATACTAGTCGTATTTATGCCAAATTTGGTCGTGAAATATACGTTGCAGCAAGACAAGGTGAACCTGATCCCGTCTCCAATCAAGCGTTAAAGGTTGTATTAGAGCGTGCGAAAACTTACAGTGTACCAAAACATATTATTGATAAAGCAATTGAAAAAGCAAAAGGTGGATCTGAGGAAAGCTATGACGAGCTTCGCTATGAAGGATTTGGTCCAGGTGGATCAATGGTTATCGTAGATGCATTAACAAATAACGTAAATCGTACTGCTTCTGATGTGCGTGCTGCATTTGGTAAAAATGGCGGCAACATGGGAGTTAGTGGTTCCGTATCTTACATGTTTGATGCAACAGCAGTTATTGGGTTAGAAGGAAAAACAGCTGACGAGGTATTAGAAATCCTAATGGAGGCTGATGTGGATGCTCGTGACATCTTGGAAGAAGACGACGCGGTCATCGTATACGCTGAGCCAGATCAATTCCATGTGGTGCAAGAAGCTTTAAGAGCAGCAGGAGTTGAGGAATTTACAATTTCTGAGCTTACAATGCTTGCACAAAACGACATTGCATTGGATGCAGATGCACAAGCACAATTTGAAAAAATGATTGATGCTATTGAAGACTTAGAGGACGTTCAGCAAGTTTATCACAATGTAGAATTAGCTTAATGATATACAGAGGAAATCTTCACTTCAGGAAACTGGAGTGAGGATTTTTTGTGATATGGACTTTCTACAAAGTATATGAAACCCAAAGACAAATCATTTAGCTGAATGGATATAAGTGACACCTGGGCTAAGCGTTTATCAAGGCAAGAAGAATCCTATTAAATTTTTTAAAGGGAGAAACTGTTGGAATTATGGAGCGTCTAATTGGTAAAAGGAGGAAGTGGAAATGAGGAAATCCTTTATTTTTTATTATGCATTAATCCTGCTGTTAGGCAGCTTCTTTATCCTAAGCCCAGCTATGGCAAGCTGGGCTTATCAGTTTGTAGTTTGGGATGGTGACGTGTATATAATTACGGAAGAAAACGTAGAGAAAATAGGCAAGGAGATTGGACATGTAACAAAATACTCAGATAGAGAAGGAACGTATTCAGGTAATTTTTCTAATACATTTCCTAAAGGGACTAAGTATTATGAAATAGTGGAAGTAGATCCAGAGGAAGCTATTGCTGTTGAATCAGAAGTAGGGATATACGTGAAAGCAAATAGTGACGGAGAGTATGCGAGAAGTAAGAAGAACAATTGGAATACAACATACGTTTTCATTGGAGGAGGGGTACTCCTTGTTCTCTTCATAGCCATTGCAATAACGTATGGCCTTGGAATGAAAGGGAAAACCAATCGTGGATAAACCAGTTCTTATCACCGTAACTCATGATCCAGATGGGAAAAGTGTAGACCTATTTAAAGCTTACCATCAGACACTTTCTAATATATATGGAGATGTATATTTAACCATAAGTGATGAATCTTCAAAGAAATTGTTAGAAGTAATACAAAACAGTGCAGTTAAATATCGTGTAATTCCTAAAAAGGGAGCAGCTAATGCTAGAAGGCAAGCTCTAAAATTTTCACTTCAGAGTCATAGTGAGCATTACCATTATTGTGATTTAGATCGGATACTGACATGGATACACAGCTATCCAAATGAATTAAAGCGAGTAGTAAATCAAATACTCAATTATGACTATTTAGTTATAGGCAGAACAGAACAGGCAATGCTCACTCATCCATTGGAATGGATCGAGACTGAAAGAGTGACCAATAAAATATTTTCGTTGGAGGTAGGGCAGAGCTTTGATATTACAGCTGGATCCTGCGCCTTTAAAAGAGAATGCGCTAAGTATATCATTCATTATTCGAAAGCCTTAATGACGGATGCAGAATGGGCCATGATTGCATACAGAATAGCAGGATTCCAATTAGGCTACTTGGAAGTGAATGGACTGGAGTATCACGAAGAGGTAAATGGTATAACAGGAGAAATGAATGAATCGGAGAGATGGTTTAAGCGGTTGAAACTAAGCTATATCATTAGTGAAACAGCTAGAAGTACCGGAAGAAACATGAATGGTGAAGAGTGAAGACACTCTTTGTGCTTTGGGTAATCGTTAATGTCAAATAAAAAAAGAGTAGAACTGTGACTAACGGATTCGGTTGATGCTATTAGCAATGTAAATTTCACACTAATCAGCATTAGTTACAACAGTAAATTGACAATATAATCGGCAAGTAAAAAAGGCTCGGAAATCTGAGCCTTTTTTGACGTGTATTTTACCATCCTTGGTACACCAAATTACTAAATAATTAAGTAATTGGTTCTCAATTAATTTTTTATTAAATAGATATAATCATCTCTTCTTTCAACCTGAAAAGTTAAATCGCCTTGCGCACTGAGAAGAGAAACAGGTGTTGATTCGGCTGAACTGTCGCCCGTGAAATAAATGCCGTATCCATTATTCGTAGGGTATCCATATACATAACAAACCACTTTTCCATCCTTCATGAAAACCAATTGATTCATACCTTCACTTACCGTTTCACTGATTCTGTCCCATTTATAGCCGACGGTTTTATAGATAACAGCTTTGGATGTATATGGGTCAAATGAATACACGTAATCCCATTCGAATGGAGTCACATCAGATAAATTCACAGTCTCTGAAGATTCTTCGATGCTCAACACTGCCTGTTTCAACAGTGTTTCATTCGCTTCCCATAAATCTTTTTTAATTATTTTTACTAATAGAATGGCGAACAGTATTATGACTGCTATTATCAGCATTTTTTTCTTAATCATACTGATTTTCCCCTCCCTCCCCAAACTGATAAATTCCTCATTATAAACATAAACGAATCCTTTTTGGAAAAGTTATAAAGTAATTGTCACAGTTTGTAAAATAAATAAATAACCTTTACAGTTCTTTGGTATTTCTTATATATAGGTTAATCTAAAAACTCCAATATCCTACTAAAAATTAAGTGTTATGAATTACTTTTAATACATCAATTCACAACCCTTTTAGCACTGGCTTTAACGGTCTTGCATAAATTTAGTGGTAGTTTCAATTTGTGTGCGAATTGATATGTCAATTCATTTGTTAAACCTGTTAAAGCCTTGACATGACAACAAAAAAGGCGACACCAATTCATAATAGAATTGTGTCCCCAATTAGACTGCTGTTTAATGTTTTCTCCCCAATAACCGAACCCGTTAAGCTGTGACGTTCTTCTATTTTTTATTGTTAATGGGCAGCAGAGTTATTTCTCCGATATTTCCATTGCTGATATTGGAAACGAAAGAAGCAACCTATACAAAACCCTAAGATAGCCACAAATGCTGCTAAGCCAACCATGACGGTTGCAATATTAAATAAAATGCTCCACTTTAGGAAAAAGCTAATGCTAGCTACAGCTAAAAAGCCAACTGCAAGCCATTGGTTAAATCTTAGCTGATCATAATCTTCTTGGATGTATTCACTACTAGGTTTCTTTAAAAACCTTTTAGCTACAACTAAAATTGGATGGAAGCCAACTAATAAACTGGATAGATTAGCGATTAACGGGATAAGTAGAATCCATGCTGATTGAGTAAGAAGCGCTATGATTACGGAGGTTACTATTGACCACTGGTTGACCATAACAAGGGGTTTTGGAATTGTCTTCATCTTAAAACCTACTTTTCTTATTGGATTTATACTATTATATGTTGATTTTCAGTTAATGTAAATTAATTAAGAACTAAATGACCTATTTCCCGGGAAATCGACATATTTTTTGAAAAGTGTCTGAGAAATAACTAGTCAATAAATTAAAAGACGTGAAATCAACAACAACTTGATTTTCACGTCCTTATTTCTTTTTAAATCATCTCTCTTATTGTTTGGTAGGGAGACGGCGACGAGGAGATTGAAGCCGTGCCCTCGGAAAGCTTCTGTCGTAACAGAAAACATACATTTTATTTTGAGGAGTGTTACGTCACATCCTCTTTTGTGTTATTTGGTTTTTAACTGATTAATCTTTTGGGTCAGTAAATTAAATTGCTCATCTAACTCGGCATATTTGGAATCCTTAGGAAGAAGGTAGCTTAACTGACCTAAAATGGCGAGACGCTCTGTTTCTAAAGTGAGGAGAATTTTTTCGACTTCATTTTCCTCTTCTCTATGGAGCCACTCATTGTAAGTCATCTCGACTTTCTGGACTTTCTTATTTTCAAATATAAGTAGCTTGTTGGTTAGCTTTTCTAAAAAATAACGATCATGAGTTACAAGTAAAATAGTACCTGGATAAGTGGAAAGAGTTTTTTCTAGCTGCTCTCGAGAGGGTAAATCGAGATGATTTGTAGGTTCATCTAAAATAAGTACATCTTTTTGATCTAACATGAACTCCATTAACTTGAGTTTTACCCTTTCACCCATACTCATAGTAGAAATGGGACGTAGCCAATGGTCCTTTGAAAATCCCAAGTTGGTCATCAGAGTTTGAATGATTCCTCTTGTTTCGAAATCTGTAGTTGCAAAAAAGTCAGAGGGGGTCTGCTCATTCGGAAGGTCGAATACAGTTTGTCGTAAATAGCCGATATTCATCGAATCCGTTTTCCAAAGCTCACCGTCAAAGGGTTCCTCTCCTATAAGCATCCGGAAGAAGGTTGTTTTACCACTTCCATTAGCACCTATAATACCAACGCGTTCATTTGATTGAATAGTAAAGGAGGTATCTTGGAAAAGAGTTTTGGCATTAAAGGATTTGCTTAAATTTTTGGCTTCTAGAATGCGTTTTCCCTTTTTCTTATTCCCATCAATAGAGAAGTTGACTTCCTTTTCCTCTACTGGACGATCTACCCGATGCTTAGAAAGCTCTAGCTCTAGTCGTTTTTGTTTAGAGCGGATTTGAACATCCTTTTTCTTTGCCTTCATTCGGAAATATTCTTTGTAGCCATCCTTCTTTGTCGAATCAGCATGAGCCTTATTAGTCCATTTTTTTAACTCTGCAATTTGTTTTTCTACGAGTTGTACTTTCGATTGTTGCGCGTTATATTCTCTCTGTTGAGTATGGATTATTTCTTCTTTTCTTTTGCGGTAGGTAGAATAGTTTCCTTTGTAAGGAGTTAGTTTTTGATATTCAATTTCCCATATATAATTTGATACTTGGTCTAAAAAGTAACGGTCATGAGAGACTAAAATAATGGTTCCTGGATAGGTAGCTATTTGCTCCTTTAAAAAGGATAGACTGCTTTGGTCTAAATGATTAGTAGGCTCATCAAGTAATAGTAAGTGAGACCTTTCTGCAAAAACTTTAGCTAGTCTTTTTTTCATTTTTTCTCCGCCGCTTAAACTATTATAAGAAAGGGTACGGGGAACAGACCACTTGCTCATATAAGTCCATTCATCCTTCTCCACTTCAGTTGAAAAGAAATTCTCGTCCTCTTGCTTGCAGTAGCTAATGGTCGGAGGAGCTCCTATCCATTCGATTTGTCCAGAAGAGGA
This sequence comes from Psychrobacillus sp. MER TA 171, assembly GCF_023713305.1. NCBI lineage: Bacteria > Bacillati > Bacillota > Bacilli > Caryophanales > Bacillaceae > Psychrobacillus > Psychrobacillus sp. MER TA 171. The sequence continues at coordinate 75,461 of NZ_JAMAWN010000004.1, forward strand.
GGGAGCTTCGCCTGAAAGGACGGATAGAAGCGAAGATTTGCCTTCACCATTTCTTCCTACAATACCTATTACAGCACCTAAAGGTATATCCGTTTTTATATTTTTAATAATTTCTTTATGACCATGTGTAATGCTTAGATTTACTATTCTTCCTTGTATTGTCATAACATTTCCTCCCTGCCGGAGAGACTAAAAAATCCCTCCGAGTATAGACGGAAGGATTCTGCTGCCATTTAAATGTACGACAAAAAATAACTACAAAATGTTTGCAGTATTCATTGATCTGATTTGAAAAATGGGCAGACTCATCCTATTTCCGTTTTAGCTAAAAATATTTTTCTGCGTTAAGCAGCAATATTAAGCGAGAAATAAGATTATAAAATCATAGTCCACCCATCGTCCCTTCGATATTAGTTACTAATTAATATAACATATTCTTCTGAAAATTAAAGGGTTAATTAATACAGTGCTTGACTAGACCTTGGACTTTCCATTTCAAGTTCATCGTCTGTTCTTCTTTTTTGTATGAACCAAATTCCTATGATAAGCACGAGTCCAATCCCACTACTTAAAACCTCAGGAACAATAAGCATTAACCCGGCTACAAATAAGACAGATCGCTCCCAAAACCTTGAATATCTGATGAAATAGCCAATCATAGAGCTGCTTACCGCAACCATCCCAATTAAAGCACCAGCCAAGGATAGTATCAGACTGACCAGTTCCACATCCACCATAACTAAAATGGGATTATAGATAAAGATATATGGAACGATAAAGGCTGCTATGGCTAGTTTGACTGCATTTAAACCTGTTTTAAAGGGGTTTGCCCCTGCAATACCTGCCCCCGCATAAGCTGCAAGACAGACAGGAGGAGTGATATCCGCAACTATTCCGAAATAGAATACAAACATATGAGCAGCAATTGGAGCTACCCCGAATTCATTTATTAAAACTGGAGCCGCAATAGTAGCTGTAACTACGTAGTTTGCTGTAGTAGGTAATCCCATTCCTAAGATAATACAAGCTATCATAGTGAATATGAGAGCAAGAATTAGATAACCATTGGATAGGGCCACCACTCCTGCAGCAAATTTGGAGCCAAGGCCTGTCATACTTACAATGCCAGCTATAATTCCAGCTGTAGCAACCGCTGCTATAACTGGAAGAGCAACTCTTGTACCTTGCTCTAAAACGTGTATTGTCTTTTTAAAGGACATTCTTGTTTCTTTTCGTATTAAGCTCACTAGAAAGGCAGCGATTATTCCAAACAGTGCAGCACGTTGCGGAGTAAAACCGTAAATAATGGTTCCTGTAATTACGAAAAGTGGTAAAAGCATATACCAATTCCGTTTCATTGTCTTTGTAAAAGAGGGTAATTGTGACTTAGGTAATCCATGTATCTTCAGTTTTTTTGCCTCAAAATGAGTGCCTATAAAAATACCTGTAAAATAAAGAATAGCTGGAATAATAGCCGCCAACATAATAGCCCCGTAGGATACACCTAAAATCTCCATCATAATAAATGCTGCTGCACCCATCATAGGAGGCATAATTTGACCGCCGGTAGATGAAGCAGCTTCAGTTGCACCAGCAAATTCTGGCTTGAATCCTGCTTTCTTCATCATAGGAATGGTGAAGGACCCTGTTGCCACCGTATTACCAACGGAGCTCCCTGAAATAGTTCCTTGCAGTGCACTCGCTACAACTGCTGTTTTTGCTGTACCGCCTGTATATCTTCCTGTTAAGGAAAAGGCTAAATCATTGAAGAATTTCCCTACATTTGTTTGTACGAGCATTACGCCAAAAAATAGAAAGAGGAATATGAACTTTGCTGAAATTTGAACTGGGGTGCCGAAGATTCCACTTTCCTTGTACCAAAGTGCAGTAGCGGTTCGCTCAATCGAAAATCCAGGATGTGAAAGGATTTGAGTAGGGACAAAATTTCCGAAGATAGCATAAAGTATGGCTACTAAAGCCACTATGACGATTGGCAAACCAACCGTTCTTCTGGTCGCTTCCAGGACGAGAAAAATCCCAAGGATGGAGATAATTACATCAGGTATGCTATATCCGGAAATTCTGCTCTGTAAAATTGAATCAAAAAAGAATATTTTATGATAGGTCACATACATCGCAGTAAAGGCAAGTACAATGTCATACCAGGGGATATTTTTTTGTGTTTTTAGCAAATCTCTTTTAAATGGGTACAACAGAAAAATAACTCCGAGAGCAGTTCCTACATGGACGGCTCCTTGTTTTTGAGTGGGTAAAGTTCCATAGTAGGCAGTATATAGATGGAATACGGTTAAGGCTACACCTAAAAAGGTAACGACCCATGCCCACTTTCCAATATTTGTTCGGAATTGATTTTCTTTATCGTATTTTTCCAATATTTCTTGCGCATTTACAGGTTGCTGATCTTTCATTGCCTCACCTCATCTTTAACTGGATTTATTTATACATCGATTTTATTTTACATCGTCTAAGCTTTTAATATCGGAGCTTTCACGTGTAACAATTTGAATAACCTCTGGATAAATATGACCAATAAAAGCGGCGTTCGGAACCTCATGTCCTTCAAATGCAGCCTCACCATTTACTGCTTGTAATGCTGGCACATGTACAGACATACCTAAATCCATGTTTCCATCTCGAATACTGGATAGATTTTCTACGGATGCTCCAGTTTCTGTATTCGTTAAGTTAAATCCTTCTATATGTTTGTTCCAAATGCTTGCCATCTCTCCACCTAGTGGATAATAAGTGCCGCCTTGGCTTCCGGTGCCTAGTATAAAATCATTTTTTCGATTGCTTTTATCAGCAGTCAGCTCAGCAACCGGATTGTCTACAGTAAGACCCTGTTCCTCATAGTAACGTTTAGCTCCAGGATGAATTGGAAGCCCCTCAGCTCCATTTAGCGCATTTTCTAAAATCATTTGTTTTGCCTGAGCATGTGTATTTTCATTGGCATTTTCAATCATGATCTTAGTTAGCTCATACCCAAGTTCTTCATCAATCGTATCCGTACTTCCCATTAAAATGGCGTACGCTGTAACCGTTTCTACATCGGAATCCAAAAAGTCGTATGTGTCCTTAGGTATAGTGTGACGTCTATAGCCACTATTCTCTTCGATATAAGAAATTGCATCATCAGATAAGCTCATCATTACTACATCTCCGGCAGAATTCTGCAAGCTCTCAATACTAGCAGCAGGGAGGCCAAGAATACCAATAGAAATATCAATATTTCCATCCTGAACACCATCAGCAGCATCTCCGAATCCTTCCTGATAAGCCTTGTAATCATCGTCTGTAATTCCATATGCATCTAAAATTAGCTTAGAAACAGAGTTAGTTTCACTAGCAGGTGGCCCAATTGCAATATTTGGCTTACCCCCACTACATCCAGCCATAAACAATGCTAAAACTGTGATAAACAAAATAATGCTAAAACTTTTCTTCTTCATTTTCTCTCCCCCCAAAGGATTATTATCATCTCAATGACAGCGTTTTCAAAATTAAAAACAACAATATAATTGTCATTTTAAGTAGATGATTATTAATATTATACTTTTAATCTAAAATTTTACAACTAAATATCAGTATTTTCAGATATTTAAGGTTTGATTACAGAGAGATTGCAGGTGCCTGGCACCTGCAATCTCTCTGTAATCATTCTGGGTACGGATGTTTGTTTGTATTTATAGATGGAGTTAATTAATTATTTCAAAATGTATTTAAATTCGTGATTTTTAATAAAAATTACTGTACAATAAGCACATATTTGAGGAGGTAATGAGAACATGAAACAGTTAGATGCACATGAGATTATTTCTTACATTCAACACGCAAAGAAATCCACACAAGTGAAGGTACACATAAAGGGAAATGGTATTGACCAACTTTCTTTTGGGGAAAATACAAAAGTTTTTGGACAAGGAAATTCTCTTATTCTATTTGGAGAATGGTCGGAAATTCAACCTACTTTAGAACAGCATAAGGATCAAATCGAAGATGTAGTAGTAGAAAATGAGAGCAGAAATTCTGCTATTCCACTATTAGATTTAAAAGGGATAAATGCAAGAATTGAACCAGGTGCTGTTATCCGTGATCAAGTGAGCATTGGGGATAATGCGATTATCATGCTTGGTGCAGTGATTAATATCGGAGCTGTAATAGGTAAAGGAACAATGATCGACATGGGAGCAATCCTTGGTGGCCGTGCGACGGTTGGAGACAATTGTCATATCGGAGCTGGAGCAGTGCTTGCAGGTGTTATAGAGCCACCTTCTGCTACTCCGGTAATTATTGAAGACGACGTATTAATCGGTGCGAATGCCGTAGTCCTAGAGGGATGCCGTGTTGGTAAAGGAGCAGTTGTTGCAGCTGGAGCAGTTGTTACGAAAGATGTGCCACCGTATACAGTTGTTGCTGGTACCCCTGCAAAAGTGATTAAGGATATCGATGCACAAACAAAATCGAAAACAGAAATCATGCAAGAACTACGTCAAATTTAAGAAGGTGACATATGAAGGCCTTACTTGATATTCGTCGCGATTTGCATCGTATACCGGAGCTTGGCTTTGAAGAAGTGAAAACGCAGGCATATCTTTTAGAGCAGATAGGATCCCTTCGACAGGATCGGTTAACGACTATTACATGGAAAACAGGAATTGTAGTGAAAGTAGAAGGGCTTCAACCAACTCAAACGATTGGCTGGAGAGCTGATATTGATGGTCTGCCAATCAAAGAAGCTACAGAGGTTAAATTTTCTTCCGAGCATCCAGGGAAAATGCATGCATGTGGTCATGATATGCATATGACTGTTGCACTTGGCTTGCTAGAAAAAATAGTAGATACACCAATAAACGATCATATGGTGTTCTTGTTTCAGCCAGCAGAGGAAAGCCCAGGTGGTGCTCTTCCGATGCTTAACTGGCTAAGGGAAGAGCATCCTGAGCTAGTTCCTAACAAGATATTTGCTTATCACGTAGCACCGGAGTATCCAGTTGGGACAATCGCTACTCGACCTGGCCTCCTATTTGCCAATACGTCAGAGCTCTACATTGACTTAATAGGGAAGGAAGGGCATGCTGCCTACCCCCATCAAGCAAGGGATATGTCAATCGCAGCAGCAACTCTTTTGCTACAGCTACAATCCATCGTGAGCCGTACAATTAACCCAATGAAGCCTGCAGTATTAACTATTGGTAAATTTACATCTGGTACTGTACAAAATATTATTTCAGGTCATGCCCGTCTTGAAGGAACGATTCGTACGATGGATGCTACTACGATGGCATTAATAAAAGAAAAGATAGAGGCTTTTTGCCATGCTACTGAAATCGCATTTGAGTGTGAGGTAAAAATTGATTATGGATCATCCTATTATCAGGTGTATAACAATCATGACATTACCAATGATTTTCTTGCTTTTGCTGAGCAGCATCAAGCAACTAATGCCATTCATTGTGATGCAGCGATGACAGGTGAAGATTTTGGATATTTTTTAAAAGACATACCAGGCATGTTATTCTGGGCGGGTGTCGATTCTCCTTTTGGTCTTCATCATGCAAAGATGAACCCAAGTGAAGAGCTATTAGACTATCTTGTCCCTTTTGTGGATCAGTACTTTAGAACACTTACAAGCAATTAAACAAGAAAAGCGCAGGCGCCTATCCCTGCCCCGACAGGCAAATGGGAAAATGCGAGGAGGCAGTCCCTCAGCCACCGCAGTATTTTCCCATTTGACCCCGAGGGGCAAGGCGGTGGAGCTAGACATCGAGAAAAGCGCAGTCGCCGAAGTTATACATCAATCTATCCACAGGTGCAGAATTCAATAATTTTTTTAATAACGTAAAAGACAGAGATACTTACTCTCTGTCCTTTTTTATAAAATTTTGTAGAAACCACTTCTAGCTCTTTGGAACACTATTAATGTACCAAACAAATATATTTAAGAAAGCTGGTGTTTTATGAGTAATATTATTAGCTATTACAATCAATTTGACGAGTGGGGGAGACTGGAAAGGGAACCGATTGAATTTCAAGTGAATTGGCACTACATAAGTACGTACCTGCCTCCTAATGGGAACGTCCTTGATAATGGTGCAGGCCCGGGAAAATATGCGATGAAGCTGGCTCTGGAAGGATTCAATGTGACTCTAACGGATTTAACTCCCAAACTAGTGGAAATAGCGAGAGAAAAGGCAGAAGAATTTAATCTAAAAGGTCGCTTCACCGATTTCCTAGTGGCGGATGCAAGAGACTTATCCAAAATCCAAGATGAGCAATTTGATGCCTCTCTTATGCTTGGCCCAATGTATCATATACAGGGAGAAGCCGATCGTATAAAAGCAATCCAGGAATTACATAGAGTAACTAAAAAAGACGGTCTTGTTTTTGTTGCCTTTATGCCGAGAGTTAAACACTTATTAACCTCCTTGACACACCCAGAGAACTGGAAACCGCATGACCAAATGGACAACATCCTTCAATTCAATCAAACCGGCTGCTTTGATCATCAGGAGACTGGACGTTTTACTGGAGCCTATTATTATAATATCGATGAGATAAATCCTTTTATGGAATCAAACGGATTTCAAGGTTTGGAATTGATTGGCTCTAACGTGGCTGCAACATTGAACAAGGAAAGCTGGGACTACTGGAAGGAAAAAGGGGAGCAGGAATATGAAAAACTAATTAACCTGCTAATTGAAAAAGCCAGCGACCCTTATATGCTAGGGGTCTCATCTCACCTGCTGTACATTGGAGTAAAAAAGTAAAAAAGAGCGTGGACGTTATAGTTCACGTCCAGCCCTCTATCCATTAATCAACGAGTTGTACATTATAATCCTTAAACCAAATATGCATTTGAGCCAAATATGCCAACAGCTGAGGACCCGTCATCAATTGACCATACCAAGGAGTTTTAAAAGCTTCTCCATTTGATTCGATTAAAGAGTGAAGGCTGCTTGGTGTAAATAATTCATGTAAAATAGAATTCTTATCTAATAACTGTTCCTTGAGCATAAGCTGTACCTTTGCCGCGTAAATAGGGTTATGTGTTTTTGGATAAGGACTCTTTTTACGATAAAGTACCTCGTTAGGAAGAATTCCCTCTAAAGCCTTGCGAAGTATACCTTTTTCTTGATTTCCAACCATTTTAAAATCCCACGGAATATTCCACGCGTATTCTACAAGTCGGTGGTCAGCAAAGGGAACGCGAACCTCCAAACTTGCTCCCATGCTCATACGGTCTTTACGGTCTAGCAGAGTGGTCATAAACCAAATCATATTCATATAAAAAAGCTCTCTTCGTTCAGCTTCTAAGGAGGATTCTCCAAATAGCTGAGGCGTTTCAGCTGCACTGACGTCATAAGCATTTTGGACATAGTCATCGATGTTCAATTTCTTCTGCCAGCTATCATTTAGCAATGAGTGTCTTTCATGCTTGGAGCGAATCCAAGGAAAGCCTGTTTCTGCATTCCCTATCTTATGGAACCAAGGATAGCCTCCAAAAATTTCATCCGCACATTCTCCAGATAATCCAACGGTAAAATCCTTTTTGATCTCCTTACAAAACCATAAAAGAGAGGAATCGATATCTGCCATTCCAGGTAAATCGCGAACATGGACTGCCTCCGTTAAGAATTGGGCTAAATCATCCTGTGTAATAACAGAAAAGTGGTGGGTAGTATTAAGAGTGCTGGAGACCTTTTGGATGAAAGGAAAATCCTCGCTCGGCTGAAATTCATTTCCCTTGAAATGTACGTTATTATTTTCATAATCGATGGAATAAGTATGAAGAGCAGGCTTTCCGTCTCTTTTATAAGCATTCGCCGCCACAGCCGAAATAGCACTTGAGTCTATTCCTCCTGAAAGGAATGTACATAAAGGTACATCGGAAACGAGCTGTCTTTCTACTGCATCTGTAAATAAGAATCTTACATTCTCCACCGTGTCCTCTAAGCTATCGGTATGCTCCTTACTTTCCACATTCCAATATCTCCAGATACGTAGACCATTCTTAGAAAAGATTAAGGCATGTGCGGGACGAAGCTCCATTATCCCTTTATAAACACCAAAGCCAGGGGTACGAGAAGGACCTAGCCCAATAATTTCTGATAAACCAATACGATCGATTTCCGTTGGGACATCTGGATGTACAAGCAATGATTTTAATTCAGATCCGAAGAGTAACCCTTCATTTCTTTCTGTATAAAACAAAGGCTTTACCCCTAAGCGGTCTCTTGCCATAAAAATCTTTTGTTCTTCTTCGTCCCAAATCGCAAATGCAAAAATCCCATTAAAATAATCAATACACTGTTCCTTCCACTCGATATAAGAGGTTAATAATACCTCTGTATCGGAGTGGCCAGAGAATGAATGCCCTCGACTTAATAATTCTTTTCGAAGCTCCTCTGTATTGTATAGCTCACCATTATAGCAAAGTGTGTAGTTCCTAGATTGATAGCTTTTGCTCATGGGCTGCTTACCACCAATAGGGTCAACCACTGTTAATCTTCGGTGACCAAACGCAGCATGCGCTGTACTCCATACGTTATGGTCATCTGGTCCTCGTTTTTTTAAACACTCTGCCATTTTCTCGACAATAGGGGAATAGCCCCTTAAATCTTTTTTAAAATCAATCCATCCCGTTATCCCACACATATAATTCGCATCCCTTCTTTCACCCCCATAGTATATGCAAAAAAGTACTGTAAAAGTGACGAGAGAAATACACTCCAAATAGTAAAAAGTACCGCGAACATGTAAGGTTCGCGATACTTTCATTTAATATTAGGTTGTTACCTTCAGCATCGTTTTAATCTTTTGAATCATACCACCAGTGCTATACGTAAGAACGCTTCGTTTATAGAAGGAAAGACTAATGACGAATGCGATAATAGAAGTAATAACGAGTATGCCTAAAGCTAACATTGGCTCGAATGCCCCAATGTCTGTTGCACCAATACGTAGTGGCATTACCATCCCGGATGTAAATGGAATATATGAAAATACCTTTACTAGCATAGTGTCCGGACTTTGTGCGCCAAAGATTAACACATAGAATCCAATGATTCCTATAATCGTCATTGGCATAACAGCCTGGCCCGCTTCCTCCACTTTAGAAACCAGTGAGCCTAATAATGCTCCAATGATTAGATTTAATATTATTGTCAGTATTAAAAAGGCAAAAGCATACCCAATGTAAGAGTAGGAAAGCTCCTCAATCATAGGCTGTAGGCTATCCATTTTGGAGCCACCATCAACTGTCATGAAGATGACTGCTAAAACTAGGATCAAAGCTGCAATTTGAGTAATCGCCAAGAGAAATGTCCCAGTCAATTTAGCGATTAAATGAGTAGATGGTTTAACGCTTGCAAGTAGCACTTCTAAAACACGAGAACCCTTTTCAGAAGCTACATCTGTGGTAATCATAGATAAAAATGAAATTAAGAATCCATAAATTAAAGACCCAACAAGCATAGAAGCAACGATTCCTATCGCCTTCTCATCCTCACTCTTACCACCAACCGAGGCTTCATCTAAATTTTTCATAGTGATGACTGTCTCAGATTGCAGGATTTTATCAGCTTCCTCAGCGGATAAATCTAACTGTTGTACCTCATACAATTTTCCTGCATATTGAAGGGTTGAAGATAAGCTAAGCTGATCATTAAATGTGAGTGGTTCATACGTAGCAATCTCAGCACTTAAAGAATTCCCTTCATCTTTTATAAAAATAGCAGCCGCATAGTCTCCATCAATTACTTCCTTTTCTACTTCATTATTAGATTCCGTAGGAAAGGTGAAGGCTAAATCACTATTCGATTGGAATAAAGCATCAATATCGGCATCTGTTTCATTTATCACAGCAATTTCCAATGCTTCACTTTCAAAGAAGGCGGCCTTTATATCTGACCAAAACATCACGATAGAAATTACACCGACATAGATAGCAAGCATGACAATAAATGACTTTGCCTTTATCTTTTCGGTATATAGCTGTTTTACAAGCAACCAGAATTTAGACATTCTTGCCACCTACCTTATCCTTGAAGATTTCATCTAATGACAAGTAATCCAGGCTAAATTTTTCAATATATTTACCATCAAAAATGGAGTCGAAAATCGCTTGAGCATATTTTTCGTCTGCTAGTGTAAGTACATACTGGTCTTTGCCAACATGGACTTGCTTGACGCCTTCCATACTTTCCAGCTTATTCTTAGGTATATCTGTTCGAATGGTTAGTCTTGTCTTCCCGTATTGCTTCTTCAAGTCTAGTAAGCTACCAGCAAACAAAGAGACACCTCGTTTTAATAGACACAAATGGTCACAAAGCTCTTCTACATTTTCCATTTGATGACTAGAAAATAAAATGGTCGTGCCTTTCTCTTTTAGCTCTAAAATAGCTCCCTTTAACAAGTCCTTATTAACTGGATCCAAGCCACTGAAAGGTTCATCTAGAATGAGAAAAGCAGGCTGGTGTATGAAGCTTGCGATTAATTGAACCTTTTGCTGATTACCCTTTGATAAAGTTTCGGCTTTTGCTTTTCTTTTATCCTCTAATTCAAAACGGTCAATCCAATAATCGACTTCTTTTTTTAGTTCCTTTCGGGATTTACCACGAAGCTCACCAAAGAAGTAAAGCTGATCCTCTACTTTCATTGCAGGAAAAATCCCTCTTTCCTCGGGTAAATAGCCAAGAAGGTCTCGGTTAATATTGTTGATATTCGTACCATCCCATGTAATGGTTCCTTCTGTAGTTTCCTGTAAATCTAGTATCATACGAAAAGTTGTTGTTTTACCTGCACCATTTTGGCCGATTAAGCCAAAGATTTCACCTTTTTCGATGGTGAAGGAAAGATGGTCTACTGCAGTAAAATCATGGTAACGCTTGGTTACTTCATTGATTACTAATGCCATACATATTCTCCATTCCTAAGTATTTTTACATAATACTTTATACGTGCAATTACCCTAAACGTTTCAAAAAATTGTGAAACGTTTAGTATAGCCTTCCGTCTAATACATTGATAACAACAAAGGGGACGGTAAAAAATGAAAAAATTACGCTATCTTTATTTAAGCTTTATAGCCATTTGTCTTCTTCTCGCACCTACATTTGTGTTAGCAAAGGAGGGGGAGGATTCCATGAAGTCTAAATTAGAGGGGTTTACCGGAGTGGTTAAAGAAATCACTCATAAAGCGGACAGTGTCATACTTACGGTAGAAACAGAGGAAAAAGAACCAATTGTCACTATTTTTACTATTTCAGATGAGACACTTTTATTTAATAGCGGTACCAAGAAGGAAATTAAACAAAAGGATTTTGTTAAAGGACAACGAATAGAAGCCTATTATGACAAAACACAGCCTAGGATTATGATTTATCCTGCCCAAATCACTCCTGAGCTAATAATTGCGCATGATTCCAAAAATGTAGGCTTTGCTAAAGTGGGAATTTTTAATGATCAGTTAACAAGTGAAGACAATCAGCTGAAGCTTAACATTACTAAGGACACGCTTGTGGTTAATAAGCATGGAGAGAGTATTATACAAAAGAATTTTGCAGGTCATGAGCTAATTGTTTTTTACACCTCCACAACTAGAAGTATTCCTGCACAAGCAATACCATCCAAAGTAGTGGTCTTGGATGATGAAGAGCAGAATGCCAGCAACTTTATCAAATTTACAGGAACCGTTAAGGAAGTTACTAAAGATAATAAAGAAGTGACCTTGACTGTAGAGTCAGACAATGACGAGAAATTGGTATCTATGTTTATATTGAACAAAGACGTTATAGCGCTTAACGATGCTTCAACCAAAGAAGTATCGATTGACTCGTTTCAAAAGGGAACTAAAGTGGATGCTTATTATGATAAAAATAAACCAATGATTCTGATCTATCCACCAAGAATCACACCAGATATAATAGTTGCTCATGGAAAAAAGGGTAGCTTAGTAAAGGTGTCAAAATTCAATGAGGATTTTGTGAGCTTAGACAGTGAGCTTCATCTTCAAATCACCGATCAAACCAAATTAATGGACGAAAAGGGTAAGAAAATTAAACAAAAGGATTTAAAGGGTAAGGAGTTAATCGTATTCTATAGCGCTCCTAAGGGAGAACAGAAGCTTATAACTCCTTCTAAAATTATCGCAATAGACTATGTTGAACCTGCTTTAAAGGAGCTCAATCTTCTAATAGAAGATAACCATTTTATCCACAATGGGGTTAAAATGATTCCTTTACGCCAAGTGGCTCAATACTTAGGATATGAGGTCATATCCCATCCAAAACGAAATAGTATGTATTTAAAGCTTGGTAACGGTTCTTTTACCATAACACGTGGTGAGCTGAAATATGGATATAATAAAAGTATAAGGGAATTCCAAGAGGCTCCTGTTTTGCACAACAAGCAAACCTATGTGTCTGAGGATATTTTAGAGTTATTGATACCTGAGTCGTGAACGAAAGCCATCCCTGCTTTTAGAGAGGGATGGCTTTTGTTTAGATAAAAATATAGAGGATGGAGAAAAAGTAAATGAATATACATAAAATAGATAGCAATTATCCAATGGAATTATTGCTATTAGCTGATCCCTCAGAGGAATTGGTGGAAGCCTATTTAGATAGAGGGCAATGTTATATAGCGAAAGATAGCGACGAAACAATTGGAGTTTATGTATTGTTATCCGTGGATGACGATACTATAGAGCTCAAAAACATAGCTGTGCATGAGCGATATCAAGGAAGAGGTCTAGGAAAAGAATTGGTACTTCATGCGATTGAAAGATCCATGGAGCTTGGATATAAAATAATAGAGGTAGGTACGGGAAACTCTAGTTTAAACCAGCTGGCGCTCTATCAAAAGTGTGGTTTTCGAATCGTATCTGTGGATAGAGATTTCTTCACTAATCATTATTCGGAAGAAATTGTGGAAAACGGAATTCCGTGTGTGGATATGATACGACTAGAAAAAAGATTATCCACAGGAGGACGATAAGAGCGTTAGAGTCAATCTCAACATTCTCGATTTCAAACGGGAGTCATCGCCCCGTTTGAAATCGTGCATAAAGCTATGCGTTATGTAGAAGCTTTAAAACTTTCTTTAACTCGGCAGCTTTAATTTGTCCGGGAGCGGAAGCAGAGAGAACGGAACCAAATGTAGCGGCTGAACCAAAAATCTCTCCAGCCATACGACTAACGATACCTGCCTTAGCCATAGACATCGTAATAATTGGACGGTCTGCATATGTAGAATACATTGTGTAGGTAGCATCCAAAAGGGTAAGAACGTCTGCGGGGCTACTAGGCATCACAGCTATTTTGGGGATATCTGCCCCTAGCTTTTGCATAGTTGTCATTCGTTCTATTATAACTTCTTTGGGAGGTGTTCCTTTAAAATCATGGCTTGACATTACAATAGAAATTTGAAAATCCTTAGCTAAAGCTACTAATTCCTCTACATCCTCCGAAAAAAGCTCTATATCCACTAAATCTATTTCTTTTGTTTGGATGACCTCACGCAAAAGCTGCTTATAATAGGTGCTCTCTATAACAGTAGAACCGCCCTCCTTATGACTTCTAAAGGTAAATAGAAGAGGAATTGGATACAAAAAATTGCGTATATAGGAAAGGGTATCCTTGACCACTTCTAGGTTTTCCACTCCTTGCAACAAATCTACTCTCCACTCCACTATATCTGGAGCGCTTTCTTTAACTAGTGGTAGCTCATTTAAAAGGAAGTCTTTATCTTTTCCTATTAATGGAACAATGACCTTAGGAAGTCCTTCTCCAATGTGAATATCCCGAATAGAAATAATTTTCATAAATATCTCCCATCATGCAACGTTTTACGTTATATTAACATAAAACGTTTCAAAGGGGATGTAAAAATGAGATTTCAAATCTATGAAAGTGCAGAGAATTTTTACGAGAAGGCAATACCTTTTTTAAAGGAAAATGAGGACAAATTTAGCTTGTTTCTAGGGGTGCTAGAAAGAATACGAGTAGGTGGATATGAAAACCCGCTAATGGCGACTATTGAAGAAGATGGAGAGTTAATTGCTCTTTTTCAAATGACTCCACCACATCCTCTAAATATTATTTTTGTGGATCCAAATAAAATAGAGGCATCCACTGATTTAGGTATAGAAGAAATCATACAACGAGGTATACATATTGATTCTATAATAAGTGTGAAAGATTGGGCTATGCATTTTGCAGAGAAATGGGAAGAAAAAACCGGTCAACCTCACTCTCTATTAATGGACCAGGGGCTATACCGATTAGATCAAGTAGACGATACGTTAGAAGCAAGTCCTGGCTCCTGGAGGCTTGCTAATGACAAAGACGCTCCACTAATCGAATCATGGCTTAGCCAATTTGAAGGAGATACAGGACTTCCGAGAAGCGCAAAAGAAGATATAGCTCAAAGAGTGGAAGCTATGTTAAATGCTCGTGAGGTTTTTCTTTGGGAGGATGAAGGGGAAATCGTGTCCATGATGAAGAAGGCGAGACCTTCCGCGCATGGGGTGACTGTTTCAATGGTGTTTACTCCTAAAGAGAAACGACGCAAAGGATATGCTAGAACGATGGTTGCAGCCTGCAGTAAGGAGCTTTTAAAGGAATATGATTTCTGTGTTTTATATACCGATATGCTAAACCCGACCTCCAATAAAATCTACCAAGAAATTGGTTATCAGAAGCTATTAGATTCGGTTCATTTACAGCTTGGCGAAACAAAATAGGGCGTACCTTTAAAAAAATAGCGACTCATATTGACTTTCATATTTTGTTCCTTTAAAATAAGTGAAAATTCATACACAATTCGATGATAAAGAGAGTATTTGAAGAGATAATGTTTAGCGAGTCAGGGGTGGTGAAAGCCTGATACAGGACTTTTCAGAGAAACGCACTTTGGAGAAGCTTTTTGAACTAAGAGTAGAAAAGACCGGGGAAGTCCTCGTTACTAACGTTAAAGCGGTCACAACGTGTGACAACTAGAGTGGTACCACGGGAATTTCAGCTCTCGTCTCTTCATAGAGGCGAGGGCTTTTTATATGGAAGAATTAAATGGGAGGATGACTGTACATGGAATTAGTAAAGCAAATTGCTGCTTTGATTGGTGCCCAACTAGAAGGACTAACAGTAGAGGAAATAGAAAAGCTTTTAGAAACGCCAAAGAACGTAGAACTAGGAGATGTAGCATTTCCTTGTTTTACGCTAGCAAAAATATATAAAAAATCTCCTCAGCTTATTGCCGCTGAATTGGCAAAGCAGCTCAAGGGAGTACTTATTATAAAGGCGGGGTCAGTAGGAGGATATGTGAACCTTTTTTATAATCAGCAAACAGTAGCTAAACTAGTATTAGAGGAAATACTTAAAGATCCAAATCATTACGGCCAGCTGCCAATGAAGAACGAGAAAATTACGATAGATTTCTCCTCACCGAATATCGCTAAGCCCTTTTCTATGGGACATCTACGTTCTACGGTAATAGGAAATGCACTAGCCAATATAGCAGAAAAGAACGGATACAAGACTATTCGTATTAACCATTTAGGAGACTGGGGAACCCAGTTTGGTAAGCTGATTGTTGCTTATAAGCTATGGGGGGATAAAGAAAAAATAGAAGCCTCTCCAATAGAGGAGCTATTGAAAATCTATGTGAAATTCCATGAGGAAGCAGTAAGCGACGAATCGCTGAATGATAAGGCGAGAGCTGCCTTCAAGCATTTGGAGCAGGGGGATGAGGAGGCTAGAGAACTTTGGAAATGGTTCAAGGAAGCCTCTCTTAAAGAATTTCAAGGTATTTATGAATTGTTAGGAATTCAATTTGATTCCCTGGATGGCGAGGCTTTTTATAACGATAAAATGGCAATAGTCGTTAAGGATCTAGAAGAGAGAGGTTTGCTAGTCGAGTCTAGCGGTGCATTAGTAGTGGAGCTCGAGGATATGCCGCCATGCTTGATTCAGAAAACGGATGGAGCAACTCTTTATGCTACGAGAGATTTATCGGCAGCCTTGTATCGCAAAAAAGAATATGATTTTGCAAAGTCATTTTATGTAGTGGGCAACGAGCAATCACTTCATTTTAAACAGTTGTTCAAAGTATTAGATAAGATGGGATATGGTTGGGCAAAAGCATGTCAGCATGTCCCTTTTGGAATGATGCTAAAGGATGGCAAGAAGATGTCGACCCGTAAAGGGAAAGTAGTTTTATTGAAAGGAGTGTTAGAAGAAGCGATTCAAGAGGCAAAAAGAGGTATTGAAGAGAAAAATCCATCTCTTCCTAATAAAGAAGAGGTCGCAAAATCGGTTGGGGTAGGTGCAGTCATCTTCCATGATTTAAAAAATCATCGTATGAATGATGTAGAATTTTCACTAGAACAAATGCTCAACTTCGAAGGGGAAACTGGCCCGTACGTTCAGTATACACATGCAAGAATATGTTCCCTTCTTCAAAAGGGCAATTTTGATGCTAACAATGTAAGCCTGGAGGGGTTAAAGAAAGAGACTTGGCAAACGATTACGACACTTCAACGTTTTCCACAGGTTATTCAGAAATCCTTTGAACAGGTAGATCCGTCCCTTATAGCAAAATACTGCCTAACGCTATCTCGGCATTTTAATAAATATTATGCACATACAAAAATCCTCGTTGATGATGAGACAAAGGTATCCAAACTGACACTTTGTTATGCGGTTGCGATAGTTTTAAAGGAAGGGTTGAACTTACTGGGTATAGAAGCTCCGGAACAGATGTAAAAGAAAAAAGACTGGTCGTGATTCTGCTCACAACCAGTTTTTTGTATAGTTATTTTAAATCAATAATGATGTCTTCCATTTGGAATTGTTTTTGATCGGCGGTTATACTGCCTTTGTATCCCTTATCTTCTTCAATAGGCTCATAATTACGTAATTCTACCTCGGGAGTTATAATAAGCTGAGTAGCCTGAGGATCAACTTTTTCATATATGGCGCCCCATTTAGTCGAGTGCTTATGAACAGAATAACTCCCACTTTGTTCTTCTTGCGAATAACGATTTTCTAAATTATCCTTAACTAATAATTCAACGATAGCGCTATCCCACTTTTCATATAATTTATTAGTGTCAATTTGTTCAAATAGAAGATGAAACGAATTTGGAGATATCGTTAGCTTTTGAAGATGTACTGTAAGGTCATTTTGACTAAGCTTTTTATCTAATTTATAAATATCAATGTCTGCTTTGTTTAAAGTAAAGTTAAATTTCCAATTACCCTCGATGGGCTCGTTATCAGTGGTTCTTCCTGGGCGCAAATAATCTATATTCCATTCTATTGGTAAAGAGGTTTCTTCTTCCTCCATTTTCATAGTGATAATACCTACATACTTATTCTCACTCTCTGATACTTTACTTGCCTCATGACTTCCAGTTTTAGGAGAGCCTTGAAGGTGAGGTATCCCTCTAATTACCAAGGGGTTCCCAAGATCTCTATTGGCCTTGATTGTATACGTCACAATCATAGATTCACCATCGTAAATGGCATCATCAACAGTTACGTTTACCCCATTACTTGTTGCTGTTAAGTTAATCATAGTAGCATTTTCAGCGTAGTCTCCATAAAATTCTCCATTTTTATCTCTGTAATCATAAAAGAATTTATAAATATTACTAATTACTGGAATATTGTCCGCGTAGGCTGTGAAGGAAAGTCCTACTAAAGCAGAGATACTGAGTCCTGCAGCAAGAGAAGCGGCAGCTAAAATCTTTTTTCCTTTCTTTTGTTTAGGAGAGATTTTATTTTTTAATTCTTTTTTTACCTTCGCTCTCTCAAATTCACTAACTTCGATTTCTTCAAATTCATCTAGATCTATATCAATTTCATTAAATTGCTTGTAAAGGTCCTTCATACAAAGCTACCTCCTAGAAGAAATTTTGTAACCTGTCCATTTAGCCTTTTCTTTCCTCGATATATACGATTATCGACAGACGCTTTTGTTTTTCCAAGCTTCTTAGCGATTGCCTCTGTGCTTTCGCCAAGAAAAAAACGCATGATGAAGATTTGTTGGTCGATTGGGTCTAGCTTATGGATTAATTGCATTAGCTCGTTTCGGTTTTCTGTAAGGATTAGACGTTTTTCTATTGAATCAGCTGGCTGAAGCTCCATCTGCTCACTGGAAACCTCCATATTACGAGTTGCTTTTCGGTAGTAATCAATTGCCTTAAATTTAGCAATCACACAGATCCATTTTTTAAAATCAGTTGTATTCCCATTAAAATCCTTGGAGTGATCCCAAATGGATAAAAAAATATCATTAATACATTCATCCATCATTCCACCATTATTTAAAGGGGAGAGAACCTTGTAGGTAACGCCCTTTATTAGCGGTAAGTAATTATCCACAATATATTCGAGTGCATCTTCTTTTCCAGATTGCAGCCTGTGGATAAAATTAGATTCAGTTGATTTCATCTACAATAGCTCCTTTTGGTAGTTGTAAAAGCTTTTACACTCTATATAACGTCTACGATTTTGATTTTTCTCAAAAATAAAATATTTATTTTAGAGTAACATGAGAAAGTAAAAAAATGGGCATAAAAAAAGGCTGCGTGTTGCACGCAGCGATGGCTTATTGACTATTTTTACTTTGCTGAAGTATTTGTGATTCCCCTGATAACTCCCAGTTCTCTACTGTTTCGTATGCTTGCTCAGGGGTATAGCCTTTACCGACTAGAACCCCCATAAGTATAAATTCTTGTAGGATGTGCTTCGTATTAATGCCTCTTTCCACATCATTTAGACCTTCATTTACAAGGTACTCCGTATATTGAATCCATTGATCTGGAAAGGCAACTGGCTCAGGAGCATTGCTTGTGGTAGTAGATGCAGTGTTTTCAGTTGCTGTCTTCTCAGGGGCATTCATCGCAAAATTCTCCGTTAAAATATAATTATACAATTGGGCGTGCTTCATTTCGTCTGTTAATATCTCAAAGACAATGTCTCTATACTCGCGATAGGGAAGGCCTTCCCGTATGACTCTGTACTTTTCCATTGCTTTTAGCTCACCGAAAAATGCTTTCTTAATACCACTTATATAATCGGCTGGAGGTACGAATTGCTCTTCCGTGGTTATGACAACCTCATTACCAGTTACTGCTTTGTACATTTGTTTGAACCATTGATTATGCTTTACTTCATCGTTTCGAATGGAGGTGATTATTTCAATTTGCTCTTGCGTAGGAGCTAAGGAAATTAAATAATCATAAAAAACTTGATCTTCTTTTTCTCCTTGTACTGCTTCCGCTATTAGTGCTAAGGATTGTTGAAAAGCCTGTTGAGCATACATCTGCTGGTTGTAGTTTTCTGTTTTATTCATACATTTCCCCTTTTGTTATAGTCCTTACCTAGTCTATGAGAAAAGGGGAGAAAGAGTGTTTATAATTTAATTCCAGAAACTGCACGTTTAGCAACAGTTAGTCTGCCGTTGTCAGATGTTAGTCTTACTTGATGAGTCCCTGCACCAAAGACTGTTTTAGAATTACGTTCCCCAAAAATATCTACTTTGCCCCAATCGACTTTTGCAGAGATAGATACATCTGAAGGGTCGGATTCTGTTTCAATCATGATACTTCCGTTGTCAGTTTTAAGATCAATCATTCGATCAATGCTAGTTGTTAACAGTTCAATTCGGCCGTTGTCCGTTTTCCCCAGGATATCCCCATTTACATATTGCATG
Source organism: Psychrobacillus sp. MER TA 171 (assembly GCF_023713305.1). Taxonomy (NCBI): domain Bacteria; kingdom Bacillati; phylum Bacillota; class Bacilli; order Caryophanales; family Bacillaceae; genus Psychrobacillus; species Psychrobacillus sp. MER TA 171. The sequence goes on from NZ_JAMAWN010000004.1 coordinate 95,201, forward strand.
GTGATGCGGCCATTGTCAGTTTCTGCATGAACTTTCTCAGTATCCACATTGCGCAATTCGATTCGCCCATTGTCGGTTGTTGTCGTTAGCTTGTCACTCTGCACTCGGTCTAGCTCAATCCGTCCATTATCTGTTTTAACTTCCATTAAGGTAGAAGCTATTTCTTGAAGTAAAATAGACCCGTTGTCGGAATTGACCTTTACAATTTTGCCAAGTAATTTCTCTGCTCGAATACGACCGTGATCAGACTTCATAGTGATAGTTGAATAGAGCTTTTTTGGTAGTGCGACATTTACTTTCAATTCCTTGACTTGAAAAATAAAAGTAAAGAAGCTCATTTTTTTAGACTTCAACTTAACAGAAAGTGTATCACCAATCACTTCAGCCACGAATGAAAGCTTTTCACTTTCTCCAATTAGCTCAACGATTGTTTCATCTGACTCAGATGGAAACAGATTTAGAGCTCCATAGTCTAGATCTATTAACACATTAGTAAACGTAGAGTCCGGAATACGTATCAACTTATCGCTTGTAAATGTTTTAGGCTGGGACTTTACCGGAACATAGTTTTCAAGAAGCTCCTGTGCAATCTGCTTTGGAGAGCCAAGTGAAGAAGAAATATCAATATCGGTTTTCCCATCCTCTCGTGCATTAGAGAAATACTCTCGAATATCCGATACTATTTCGTTACGCTCGTCAGCTGTCATTTGATGTAATGCAAGTTCCAATTCCTTAATAAATTGTTGCTCATTCATTTTTTACACCCTCTTCGATTAGATTATTCACACCATCCGTAAAGCTTTTCCATTCCTTTAATTGCTCATGAAGATATGTTCTACCGAGATCCGTCAGCTTATAATATTTACGTGGGGGACCTTCCGTTGATTCCTGTAAATAAGTTGTGAAGTAGCCTTCCTTTGTTAATCGTCTAAGGAGTGGATAAACTGAGCCCTCAGAAATCGAGATTTGATCTGATATTTTTTGTACAAGTTCGTAGCCATATCGATCCTGCTTATCCAATAAGACAAGCACGCACAGATTTAGTACACCCTTTTTAAATTGTATATTCATTTTTCTTCACTCCCTTCGCTACTATTTAATAAACAGTACCGTTGGAAGTAATATACCATATGCTATTATACAATGCAAGGTACTGGATAAAATAATGTGTGTTAGGGTACATTTTTTGATTTATGGGCTTTTCTGAGACCGTAATGGGACACTTTCTATAAGCTTATGGGCGATTCTGGCCGGTTAATGGGTCACTTTCACCAAGGTAATGGGCGAATTCGCTAGGAGAAGGGGCGAATTAACGATTTATGGATGTATATATAGATTTACTGGCGAATTTGGCGGATTAATAGATCACTCTCTCCATGGTAGTTAATAGGCGCGGATGCACTACAAGTAGGGTAGCTTCTATAATTTAGTAATGCTACCCAGCAGTACGGTATAATAGAAGAATAATATTTTATAGCTTAGGAAGGGCAGTGGAAAGAATGTTTAAATGGCAAGGGGCGGCTGGTGTTTTTTTTAATGAGCGAAAAGAAGTGTTAATGGTTTTACAGGCAGCACCGGGAGAGGATAAGCTGTGGACAGTTCCTTCAGGGACGGTGGAGGAAGGGGAAACCTTTGAAGAATGCTGTGTCCGAGAATTTTGGGAGGAGACAGGCTTAACTGTTCGTCCAATTGAAATGATACATAAAAAAAGTGGAGTATTAAGTGATTATGGTATCTCGTATTATGTAGAGTACTTTATAGTAGAATTTATAAGTGGAGAATTAACGATTCATGATCCAGATGAATTTATCCATGAGATTGCTTGGAAGTCATTTGACGAAATGAAGAACTTGCCACTAGCTTATCCGGATGATATCCACATAATAGAAAAACTTTTAAAAAACTAGAAGGCTAGCCTTCTAGTTTTTAGTATATTCTACAATAGCATCACGTAAAAATTGCGCCGCACCTGGTTGCACCTTATCGTAATAAGCTTTAAAGCGTTCGTCTGCTACATACATTTCAGCTAGGCCTGCATGCGCTTCCGTTGAATATTTTGGCCAATGAAAACTTATCCACTGTTTATGCAGTTCTGCTGTCTTTTGCCCGGGTTTACTTGTTGGGTCACCAGCAGCAATCGCTTCTTTTAAGCTATCTAATACCTCTTGCTCTAATTTTACAACCTCCTCATATTGTTCTTTGGTCATGTTTTTTAGCCTAGCATAGGATTGGTCTACAGCATCATTCCCATAATTGTTTCGAATTTCCTCACCATACATATCCTCATTGTTGTCCACAAGCTCTTGTTTAAATCCTTCAAATTTTTCTTTGTCTGTCATTTTAATACCCCTTTCATATTCTTGAATCGATTTATCCACATTATTTATTAACAAATCTAGCTGAGCTCTTTTTTGAATTAGTTTTTCCTTATGCTCCTTTAAAGCAACAGTACTGTCGAATCCTGGTGAAATGAGGATTTCTTTTATTTGTCCCAAGCTTATCCCCAACTCTCGGTAAAACAATATTTGTTGAAGGCGATTTACCTCCGCTGATCCGTACATTCTATAACCTGCTTCGCTTAGGCTTGCTGGTTTTAATAAATCAATTTCATCGTAGTAGCGAATAGTTCGAGTACTAATTCCAGCAAGTTCTCCAAGCTTCTGAATTGTATATATCATTACTTCACCTCCTGATATATGTAGTGTAAAGGTTTACGTAGCGTGAAGGTCAAGGCTTAAAAAGAATTTTTTTCAAAAACCTTTTTGACCGCACTTTACGAAAAGTATTTTCTATCTTATCTTTGAACAAAGGGGGTTATTAAAATGACTACAATAGCTTTTATTAGACATGGTGTGACAGCTTGGAATAAAGAAGGACGAGCGCAGGGTAAAACGGATGTGCCGTTAGATGAAGAAGGAATTTTAATGGCAGAGCGAGTTGCCGAGCGGATGGGAAAAGAGCAGTGGGATGTAATGTATACTAGTCCACTAATTAGAGCAAAGCGTACAGCTGAGATTATAGCCGAAAAGCAACCTAAGATTAATTTTAATACAGATATCCGTTTAGGAGAAATTGGTGGAGGTCTTATTGAGGGAACTACCGAGCAAGAACGAGTAGATAAGTGGGGACTAAAATGGAGAGAGCAGGATATGGGCTTCGAGAAGGAAGAAGTCATTATCGCTAGAGGGATGTCCTTTATCGAGGATATACAAAAGGCGCATCCAGGTAAGAAAATCATAGTTGTTAGTCATGGGGGCTTTCTTGCTAGAGTTTTAAATGCACTTATACCAGGTGGAGATTTCTCAAATGATATTGGAAATACCTCAGTTACCATCGTTGAGTTAAAAGACGAGAAAAACCATTGCCACCTATTTAACTGCATGAAGCATTTAGAAATGAGGGAGGTATGATGGAAAAGGACGCTTCCTATTATATTGAGCATTTAGGCTTAGAGCCACATGCAGAGGGTGGATACTTTCATTCAACCTTTTCCTCTGACAATACAATAAGTGCAAATGGATCAGATAGAAAGCTATACACAAGTATATACTTTTTACTTGGGGAAAAAGATATCTCTCATTTACATCGTTTGAAATCAGATGAACTTTGGTATTTTCATGGGGGCGATCCTTTAACCGTCCATGTAATTGATCAAGAAGGAAGTTACCATGAATACAAGCTTGGATTAGATATAGTGAATGGTGAAGTCCCACAATTAATTGTGCCTGGAAAATCCATCTTTGGTTCATCGGTTTCAGAAGGGGGAGCATTTTCTTTAGTTGGGTGTATGGTTGCACCGGGCTTTGAATATGAAGACTTTGAACTATTCACACAGGATGAGCTGCTAAAGAAATATCCTGAGCATGCTTCAGTCATTTATAAGCTTGCATACAAAAGTATTCCAAATACGTATTAGTTATGAAACGTAATGAACTATTAGAGAAATGAAATATAAAACAAGCTTAAACCGTATTTTTAAGCTTGTTTTATCTTCAAAACGTTGCACCTACTGTCACCATAGAGAGTTTTTGCTTATTGACGCACAATGGGCATGGAACAACATCTGAATGACCCGCCTGACTTAATAATTTCGGAAAAGTCTACCTCCAACACTTCGTATCCGTGTTTTCTCATTTGGTCGTTCACGCCACGGTTTACAGGTAAACTCAGTACTCGATTTTGACCAATCGACAATACATTGGTCCCCATAGAGAACTGTTCCTGTTCGCTCACTTCTATCAAATGATACATGCTTGATAAATGCTCCACCGTTTCCTGATCGAGCGCATCTGGAAATATTAATGCATCTTTTGAGGAAAGAATATTGAATACACAATCTAAGTGCAAATACTTTGGGTTAAAAGGGATGGGGATAATTTCAAAATCAGGTAATTCACTTTGGAGATTTTGAATAGCATTCTGACTTGTGCGATGACTAATCCCTATAAATACACGTTTTCCGTCAACAATTACATCGCCACCTTCAATCGAATGATTGGAGAGTTTCTTATATGTTATATCATGTTCCTTCATCCACTCGGCAAGCACCTTCTCTTCACCTTGACGAATGGGATTCGCCATTTCAGAAATAAAGAGATGATTGCCCAAAGTAAAACCAATATCTCTAGTGAAGACTTGTTCAGGATGGTCTTTACTTGGTTTTAGTTTAATTACCTCGATTCCTGCATCCCTTAAAGTTTGTTCAAATTGCTTATGCTGGGACAGGGCAAGAGATCGGTCAATATTATCATTTATATATTGTTTTTGAACATCATTAATCACTTCTTTAATTTCCATATATTGAGGTTCACATAAGAATACCTTTTTTAGTGAGCCATATTCACTTTGACAATTTATTTGTGTTATATCTTCTATCATCTTCACTATAATTCATCCTCCAGTTTATTCATTCACCCTTTATATTCCCCAAATCAGTATTTTATAACCTATTGGTAAAATTTATTTGTTGTTTCAGGAAATCGAGTAAGGGGTAAAGACCCATAAAGATTTGTGCGAACAAGATAGTGGAGGAGATTATATGATTACGAAGGAACAAGCGTTATTAACAAAGGAAGACTTTAAAACTAGAACAGACTTGCCGAGTTGGCTGTATAAGGAATACGAAACATTTCACAATACGGTAACTGATAAAACATTCCCGTGTTTTTTTGGAATGAGTGGCGAACTGAAAGGCGAGCTCCGCTATGCTTATATTAGTCAAGATGACTGGAGTAACTTACCTTATGCAGTAGCAGATTTTCTGGACTTATTTAAATTACCAAACTATAAGAGACATGGTCTTTTTGTATTTGTTGAGCCTTTTGAACAAGAAGGTTCTATTGATGATTACCGAAAGCAATTTTGGGATATCCTTCAGTATTTACATGAGGTCGATGAGGTGGAATGGCCGGAAGATAGTCCTCGTGACCCGGACCACTATTTATGGGATTTTCGATTTAATGGAGAGCCAATATTCGTATTCGGAAATGCACCTGCCTATAAGAAGCGCAAGACACGACACTTAGGAAACGCAATGGTGCTAGGATTCCAACCACGGAAAATATTCGAGGGGTTAGAAGGAACGGAAAAAGGTGGAATTATGTCACGTGAGAAAGTTCGTAAACGTGTAGAAGCATGGGACCAGCTCCCTAAGCATCCAGATATCGGTCACTTCGGTGATCCAACTCATAATGAATGGAAACAATCCTTTATAGGTGATGACATTGAGCCGATTCAAGGTAAATGTCCATTTCACCATAAATCGCAAGCTTAAGTCCCCTTTTTAGGGGATTTTTTTGTTGTTTAGGAAATTAAAAAGTTCTGAACCTGTGGGTAAATTGATGTCTAGCTTCATCGCCTTGCCCCTCGGGGTCAAATGGATAAAAGCTACTCCTGCGCAAGCTCGTCGCAAACAAGAGCGTTTGCGGTGGCTGAGGAACTGCCTCCTCGCTTTTCTCCATTTGCCTGTCGGGGCAGACATAGGCGCTTGCGCTTTTCTTGATTAATGAAGGACGGTAAAGGAGATATGCATATCTTCCCCTAAATATTTATAAATAATAACGAGAAAAAAGGTATAGTGCCTATACTAATTGAAATACAATAAGGTAGACGAGTGTTCGGAGGCCTTAAATATGACAAAAAAAATTGCGGTAATCTTAGTGGTAATATTTTTCTTTACTATAATAGAAGCAGTTTTAACAACGAATAAAGAGGAAGAGCCGAAAGAGTTTATAAAGAAAGAGGAAACAGCAACCGGAGGGCAGGCAGTTGTCTCTCTCGTTTTTGAGTTAGCAGAAAAAAGGCAGGTTATAAATGTTCCGTTTATCGTTGGCGAGACCGATACGGAACAATTGTACGAGCTATGGGGAGTACCTGATGAAAGCAGTAACCTCTCCAATGATATTTATGATACTTATCTAACTCGTTACGCAACGATTGGACATCATTCGGGAACAGTTTTTGACGTTAGAACTAATTCCTCATATATACAGGAAGTTCAGTTAAAGGACATCCATTCAGTTGCAGGTGAGCCAGACATGATACGAAGCTACCAGGATGAGGGGAAAGAAGAAACTATCCTAGTTTATGAAGTAGCTCCAAATATACAATTAAAGTGGATTTTACCGAAGCCAACAGAAAGTGTTCCTAATCCCAATGTTCATCATATTTCAGTATACACAGATTTAAAAGAGGCAAGCTCCCCAGTGAAAACTTCTTCAGTAGACCGAATGACCTTAGAAGAAAAAATTGGTCAAATGATTTTTGGAGGAATTGATGGAGTGGAATTATCGGAGGAAGGTAGGAGAATGGTTAGGGAGGATAAGGTTGGTGGTGTTATCCTTTTTAAAGATAACTTAGTGAATGCAAACCAAATCGTAACCTTACTGAATTCCTTAAAGGCTGAGAATCAGGAAGAAGACCCTCCACTTTTTTTAGGGGTAGATCAAGAGGGAGGACGAGTGACTAGGATTCCGGAACTTAATGATTTACCAACGAACAAACAAATTGGTCAAAAAAATAATTTAGATTTAGCAAAACAATTAGGGGTTATATTAGGTAGGCAACTAAATGCATATGGATTTAATCTAGACTTTGCTCCTGTAATGGACATAGATAGTAACCCTGACAATCCCATTATTGGCGATCGTTCTTTTGGAAGTAATCCTAAAGTGGTAAGTGAGTTTGGAATTTCAACTATGAAGGGTTTACAAAGTCAAAATGTTATCTCGGTTATTAAGCATTTCCCTGGTCATGGTGATACAGAAGTTGATTCGCATGTTGAGCTACCAATAGTAAATAAGGATTTAAAGGAACTTGAAGAGTTAGAGTTAATTCCCTTTGAAAATGCTATTAAAAGCGGAGCTGATGTTGTAATGATTGGTCATATTCTTTTGCCTAAGATAGATGAGAATATGCCTTCTTCTATCTCTAAAAAGATTATTACAGATATACTGCGTGATCATTTACAGTATGAAGGAGTCATCATGACGGATGATATGACAATGAAGGCTATTTTAAATCATCATGAAATAGGAGAGGCAGCAGTAGAAGCTATAAAGGCTGGCAATGATATTGTATTAATCGCTCATGACTATGAAAAAGTAGAAAGAGCAATTCAAGCTATTTTAGATGCTGTCCGTAATGGAGAGATAAAAGAAGAACAGATTAATAAGAGTGTGGATCGTATTCTCCATTTAAAAGAAAAGTACCAACTAAGCAACAATCAGCTTTCTTCCATTAATATAGAAGAGATCAATAATTTAACGAATGAGTTCACTAACAATATTTTGAAATAATAAAAGCTTCCTATTTAAATAGGAAACAAAAGGTATGGAGTAGAAATCTCCATACCTTTTTATTTTTATAAGCAAATTACTATATGTGATTATCTTTAACCAAGCTTGTCTATCATATAGTGATGAGGAATAATAATTTATAGTCCGTTATTTTTTAAGTTAATCGAAAGGGAACCATTTGTTTGTAATTGGGCAAAATAAACCTCTTCTATAGATTGAATTCCTTGCTTACGTAGTTTTTTCATTAACCAATCTTCATCTAAGTTTAATTCTTTGAGATTTTTACGGACAATTTTACCATCTGATATAATTTCAGTAGGCATATAAGTCGGTAATGACACATCTGCCTTCACATCTTGCTTTGTTGCTCCTTGTTCCGCAGGCTTTTTAAAAACACTAAGCTCTCCATTTGTCTCTAATACCGCGAACTGTACGTCATCTATGGAAAAAATGGATTGCTCTCTTAGTAACATCATGACATCATCCATATTCATGCGTGCAGATTTTAAGGATTTTAAAGAAATTTTTCCATCTTTGACTATAATGGTTGGCTCATCATCTAATAGCAGACGTATTTTTGGGGAAAGCTGCGAGATATATGTCATTATGATTGTAAGTACTGCCCACCATATTAACGATATAATTCCGTCCACAAAGGGAGTTTCTTTTTGCGACGCTATTTCCGCTGCTATAGAACCAATTGTTATTCCTGTGACGTAATGGAAGAAAGTTAGTTGGCTAATTTGTTTTTTTCCCATTATTCGTGCTAAAAATAGTAAAACAGCAAAGGAAATGGTGGTTCTCCAAATCATTTCCCAAAAGCTAATGTCACCCATTGTGATCGATACTCCTTTAAATAAATATAATACTAAGTATTGTGCACCACTTCCTTCAATGTATTCTCTAAAAGATAATTTTATAAAATCTAAGGTTTTAAGATATAATAATGAAACTAACTCTGTTGATAGGGAAGTGTGCAAAATTGTCTCAAATTGCAACTCAGGATAAACAGGGAAATCCTATTTATCCAATTATGGTAGCCATGGGAATATGTCATTTATTTAATGACACGCTACAATCTATAGTTCCAGCTATGTTCCCCATTTTAAAAGATGAAGTAGGATTAACCTTTACACAGCTAGGCTTCATTTCGTTTGCGCTTAATATGGTTGCTTCTTTACTACAGCCAGTTGTAGGCTTTATAAGCGACAAAAAGCCAATGCCTTATGCACTTCCTCTAGGAATGGTAAGTTCCTTTATTGGTGTGGTCGGACTGGCTTTTGCAACGGATTATTGGATTATAATCATTGCGGTATTGTTTTTGGGTTTAGGCTCGGCGGTCTTTCATCCTGAGGGGTCGAGAGTTTCTTATATGGCAGCGGGTAATAAAAGAGGGCTTTCTCAGTCTATTTATCAGGTGGGAGGAAACTCCGGACAAGCATTGGCCCCTCTTATCAGTGCATTTATCCTAATTCCACTAGGGCAAAGGGGAGCTGCATTGTTTTTAATCGTGGCGGCGATCGGAATCTTCATGTTAAGCAAAATTTCAAGTTGGTACAAGGCACAGCTGAATGAGGTCAATTTGGCAGCTAAGAAAAAAGCATTTATATCTTCGTTGCCTGCTTTAACTAAGAAACAAGTAGGCATTGCTCTTGGACTTTTAATGGTCGTTATTTTTGTGCGTTCTTTTTATGTAACGAATATTACTAGCTTTTATATATTTCATCTGACCGAGAATTACAATTTTGTTACGCAGAAAGGCCAACTTATCGTTTTCCTATTTCTTGCTGTAGGAGCAGTGGGAACATTTTTTGGAGGTCCTATGGCTGACAAAATGGGTAGAAAAAAAGTAATAGTCATCTCAACTGTTGTCCCAATTCCTTTATGTCTTATTTTACCTTATGTACCTGTTTGGGCTATTTTGTTATTGTTAGCTGCTATTGGATTTTTAATAATGCTCAGTTTTTCTGTGACAGTTGTTTATGCCCAGGAACTAGTACCCAACAAGATTGGGACGATGGCGGGTCTCACAGTAGGACTGGCCTTTGGAATGGGAGCCTTGGGATCCGTTCTTATAGGTATTTTAATGGATTACATAGGGATCTATTCCACAATGGTCGTGGTGTCGCTGCTACCCTTACTAGGAATAGTAGCATTTGCCTTGCCAAGGGATGGCAGGTCTTAAAATGTGGTAAAGTTAAAATCCTCAAAACAAAGAGACTGTAAGCCAACTTCAAAATTTTCTTCTGAGGTGGTTTACAGTCTCTTAAACAGTTCAATATATAATATGTTATCTTGCTTTTAGTGTACAATCATCTGGTACTTGAGAAGGATCTGTAACTAAATTATCTTGAATATGAACTTGCTGCATTTTGTTATTATGCATAAATTTGAAAATCCCGTTATCAAAATCTGTTCCTATTTCCTTGAAGAATATTCCTTCTTGGCACATATTTTTTGCGCATGTAAAGGAAACCTTGTAAGTTTCTCCGTCATTGACTAAATATGCTCTTACACCTTTTTCAAAGACGCCTTCTTCTTCATCTTTAATAGCACGTTCAACTGATACCACATGGAAATCAACAAAAGGGATTTCTTTTAACAAGACATTCATAAACGATCCTTTAGTAATTTCTTCCCATCTACTTTGGGCAGTTTGTCCAATGATTATTTGTGTAATATTCAGGTTATGAGCAACTTCTTTAATTACCTTAGGAGAAGGACGTTTTTCATTATCCCGAATGATAAATTCTTCTACGTCTAGTTCTTCTGCTAATGCTTTCCATTGATCTACGTAACCTGACTTTTCTGCATCGAAAGCATCGTATGGAAGTGGATCCACTGTTAATATATAAAGAGGGCAGTCCATAATACTAGCCATTTTGTGTCCTCTTCTAATAAGTCGTTCACCGTTTGGTCCATAGTATACGCAGACAAGTATACTTTCATCCATCCTACCTTTTGTGCGTTTCACGGTTGTCTACACCCCATTTATCTTAGTCTCATCTATTCTAGTGACATGTACAAAATAATGCAAATTATAAGCTATAGTAAACACTATAAGTGCAGAGAAGTGTGGTTTAGTGTATAATTTACTTAGGAAAAACAAGAATATACCTAATTTAATATCGTTAAGGAGTGAAAAAAAATCATTTTCTCCTTAATACTGCATAAAGAGATTGTAAGGCCTAGTCTCTTGTTGCTGGCTTTACCCTCTATGATCAGGCTACCGAATATAAAATAGTTATTCTAGCTTAGCCATTTATATTAACGTAAAATCATGCCGAGAAAGTGGCTATGATTTATACCTCTTATTCTACTGACATTCATATGAGAACCCCATATGGAATCCTATTATGCAACTAGTTACCCTAATAGTCAAGTCTCTCTTTCAAATGAAATAAATCTTTCTATATAGAATTTTCATACATATATGGAAATAGGAGGTTAACAATTGTTTTCAATTAACTTTGCTATTATATTCCCATTTATAGTAGCTGCAACTATACCCATTTTTTATAGATACTTGAAAAAAATACATATAGGCTGGCTTGTCTTGTTAGTACCAACCATTTTGTTTGTAATGCTTGCAAGTTTTATTCCCTCGATTGCAAGTGGAAAAACATACTATCACACATACAATTGGATCCCCTCGTTGGATATTAATTTCACCACTTATTTAGATGGTCTAAGTATCATATTAGGTTTGCTTATTACTGGTGTAGGTAGTTTAGTTATCATTTATTCTATTTTTTATCTTTCTAGTAAGGAATCTCTCCATAATTTTTATTGTTACTTACTACTCTTTATGGGCGCAATGCTCGGAGTCGTGTTCTCTGATAATTTAATGGTTTTATATGTATTCTGGGAACTAACAAGTGTATCCTCTTTCCTTTTAATAGCATTTTGGAGCCACCGCAATGCATCTAGACAAGGTGCTCAAAAGGCAATGCTTATCACGGTGAGCGGTGGTATTGCAATGCTGGTAGGGTTCATTATGATTTATACGATGACTGGCACATTCAGTATTCGCGAAATTATTCCGATTGCATTGGAGTTAACTAATCATGATTTATTTGTACCAGCATTAATTTTGGTCCTATTAGGTGCCTTTACAAAATCTGCACAGTTTCCTTTCCATATTTGGTTACCGGATGCGATGGAAGCACCGACCCCGGTCAGCGCGTATCTACATTCCGCAACAATGGTTAAGGCAGGAATATACTTGGTAGCTCGCTTTACACCGATTTTCGGCATGGATCAAACATGGTTTTGGACAGTAAGTACGGTTGGGATGATCACTATGTTCTGGGGATCATTCAATGCAGTAAAGCAAACCGATTTAAAGGCACTACTCGCCTTTTCTACAGTAAGTCAGCTCGGCTTAATTATGAGTCTGTTAGGTCTTGGTTCAATTGCTTTACAATACGGCTATTCTGAGGAGTCTGTCATCTATACGCAGGCCACGTTTGCAGCACTATTTCATATGATTAACCATTCTACTTTTAAAGGTGCGCTCTTCATGGTAGTTGGTATACTCGACCATGAGCTCGGAACACGTGATATCCGTCGATTAGGCGGACTAATGACCTTTATGCCAATTACCTTTACAGTTGGTACAATCGGAAGCCTATCAATGGCAGGACTGCCACCCTTTAATGGCTTTTTAAGTAAAGAAATGTTCTTTACAGCTACCATTTCTATAATGGAAGCAGATGTTTTTTCCTTGCAGTCATGGGGAGTGATTTTTCCCGTAATTGCATGGGTAGGTAGTGTGCTGACTTTCGTATATTGTATGGTTTTCATCTTTAAAACTTTCTTAGGTAAGGCACAGCCTGAAAAATTGGATAAACCAATCCATGAGGCACCGATTGGTATGCTTATTTCACCAATCATCCTTACTATTTTAGTGGTCGGTATATTTTTCTTTCCCAATATAGTTGGAAATTATTTATTGAAACCAGCAATGGCCAGTATTTATCCAACCTTTGGAGATCCTGAGAAGCTAACGCCTTCCATCTATGCTTGGCATGGTTTTAATACTGAGTTAAAGATGACATTAGCAGTTATAGTAGTAGGTTTTCTTCTTTTTAAAGTTTTAAGATATTGGAGACCAATTTATAGCATACTACCACAGAAACACTCCTTTAATGCTCTGTATATGAATTTTTTAAGCTTCTCAGAGAAGCAGTCTACAATAGCGACTAAAAGTTATATGACTGGCTATTTAAGAGATTACCTATCATATATTTATATATTCTTTATCGCAACAGTTGGTGGGTACTTAATTATGTCGGGTGCTTTTTCATTTGATACAACACCAAGTGCAAAGTTTAGAACATACGAGATTATTTTAGTATTAATTATGGTAATTGCTAGCTTAGCCATGTTAATTGCAAAATCTAGAATTACTGCAACTTTATTAAATGGGGTTTTAGGCTATACCGTAGCTATTTTCTTCGTAATATTTAGAGCTCCAGATCTAGCATTAACACAATTGGTAGTAGAATCCGTTACAACTGCACTTTTCCTTTTGGCATTTTCACATTTGCCTGATTGGCAAAAAGAAAAAGTATCATCAAAAACTAAGAATATGAATGCCATTATATCAATTGGAGTAGGGCTAGTAGTAGTTTTAGTGGGATTGTCAGTGTTGAACTACGATCAGTTTGAACGGATTTCTTATCTATTTGAAGATGCATATAACTTAGCGGGAGGAGCTAATATTGTAAACGCGATATTAGGCGATTTCCGTGGGTTCGATACGATGCTAGAAGTAGTTGTTCTTTTTATAGCAGGCTTAGGTATATATACCATGATTAAGCTTAGAGCGAAAAAGGAGGACACTGACAGTGAAAATCAATGATGTTATTCTTCGTAATGTTGCTAAAATAGGTGTTTTTATCATTTTAACCTTTGGAGTTTATTTATTTCTTTCGGGTCATAATACACCAGGGGGAGGCTTCATCGGAGGACTGGTTTTAGCTTCTGCCTTCGTCCTTCTTTACTTATCAAATGGTATAGAAAAGGTTCAAAAAAGTCTTCCCTTAGACTTTAAGCTGGTAGCTGCGGTAGGTGTGTTATTAGCTACCGGGACAGGTTTAGGTTCCTTGTTATTTGGAGTTCCATTTATGTCCCAAACGTTTGCTTATTTTGACTTGCCGATCTTCGGTAAAACGGAGCTAACAACTGTCACGATTTTTGAAGCAGGAGTTGCCTTAACGGTAGTTGGGGTGCTCGTTACAATAATTTTAAGCATAAGTGAGGATGATAGCTAATGGAAACAATTATGGTTATATTAATCGGTATTTTAGTTGCCGTTGCTACTTATCTAATCTTATCTCGTAATATAATTCGAGTAATTTTAGGGACTGCAGTATTATCTCATGCAGCTCATTTACTTATATTGACTATGGGTGATTTAAAAAGAGGGAACGTGCCCTTGTTAAAGGAAGCAAACGCACCTTATACGGATGCGCTGCCACAAGCCTTGATATTAACTGCTATTGTAATTAGTTTTGCAGTAACAGCTTTTATACTTGTTCTTGCATACCGAGCGTATCAGGACATTGGCACAGATGACCTGGATGCATTGAGAGGAACAAATGATGAATAATATTATTGTCTTACCTTTAATCATTCCTATTATGATAGGAGTTTTATTAGTATTTTTTAATCGTCAAGTTAAATTGCAACGTATCATTACTTTAGTGACCTTGCTTTCGATTACAGGAATTAGTATATATACTTTAAATACCATACAAAAAGAAGGAATTCTTCGATTAGACTTTGGCGGCTGGGAGCCTCCATTTGGAATTCTATTTGTGGCAGATTCCTTTTCCATGTTACTAGTGTTGACGGCAAGTATTGTAACTACACTTTGTATGATGTATGCCTTTTCTTCTATTGGAGAAAGACACGAGAAGATGTACTTTTATCCGTTTGTGTTGTTTCTGTTAGCTGGGGTAAACGGCTCATTTTTGACAGGTGATATGTTTAACCTATTTGTCTGTTTTGAAGTTACACTATTGGCATCCTATGTATTAATAACCTTAGGGGGCACAAAACGCCAGCTAAGAGAATCTATTAAATATGTAGTGATTAATGTGGTTGCTTCCTGGTTCTTTTTATTGGCACTTGCTTATCTATATGGTTCTCTTGGCACGCTTAATATGGCCCATCTATCAGAGAGGGTAGCTGAAGCAGGACAAGATCCCTTATTAACAACTATAGGTATACTGTTTCTAGTTGTTTTTAGCGTAAAAGCGGGACTATTACTATTCTTTTGGTTACCAGGTTCGTATAGTGCGCCACCAATGGCAATAGCTGCTTTATTTGGTGCTCTTCTAACAAAGGTTGGTATCTATGCCTTGTTCCGTACTTTTACGATCATTTTCTATCATGATCCTTTTATAACGCACACGCTGCTCGGTATTATGGCTGGTATTACGCTCATAGTTGGATGTATGGGAGCAATTGCCTACAAAGATATGCGCTTGATAGCCTCTTATAATGTTGTAATTGCTGTTGGGTTCATGCTTGTTGGTTTAGCAATAGGAACTACTGTGGCTATTGAAGGTTCTATATATTATATCGTGCACGACATGATTGCTAAGGCAATGCTATTTTTATTAGTGGGTACAATGATTTCTTTAACAGGTAAAACAAGAATTAATGAAATAAGCGGTTTGATTAAAAACTATCCATTACTTGGTTGGATGTTCTTCATTGTGACTTGTTCCTTAGCAGGAATTCCGCCACTTAGCGGTTTTGTAGGTAAAATATTAGTAGGTCAAGGGGCAATTGAGTCAGGGGCATATATATTATTAGCCTTAGCATTTCTCTCGAGCATAGTAGTTCTGTATTCGTTGCTTCGCATATTTTTAAATTCCATATTCGGTGAAACTATTATCAGTCTAGAAGATGAAACACCCTTGAAGTTTGGCATGATTTTTCCAATATTCTTACTAGGTATTGGAACGCTTGCACTCGGTCTGGGAGCAGAGGTGGTATCGGTGTATGTTAGTGATGCAGCAAATACGCTGACCAATCCTTCCATATATATTGATGCCATTCTAGGCAGAGAAGAGTAATGGGAGGGGTGATATATAATGCCAGCACAGTTTCTACTTAATTTATTCATAGCATTTTTGTGGACATTACTAATGGACACAGAGGAGTTACAATTACAAACCTTTGTAAGCGGATTTTTCGTTGGTATTGGAATTGTGTTCCTCATGCACCGATTTTTTGGAACACAATTTTATCTGAAGCGTCTATTTTCAATTTTAAAGTTGATTTTTATCTTTAACAGGGAATTGGCTACATCTAGTATTGTGATTAGTAAACAGATACTTAGTCCTAAGCTTAAGATTAAGCCAGGGATCTTTACGTATAAGACTAAGTTATCTAGTGAATGGGAGATTACGACGCTTGCACTATTACTTACTTTAACTCCGGGGTCGGTCGTAATGGAGGTAAATCCAGAAGGAGATACTTTTTATATTCATGCGATGGATATGGAAACCTCAAAAGCAGATGTTTTACGATCATTAAAGAAATTTGAAAAAGCAATTATGGAGGTGACCCGTTAAATGGTAGAGAAAATACTAGTATTATCACTTTCGTTATTTGCAGTTTCCATAGGAATAGCACTTTTTCGAATTATAAAGGGTCCTTCCATGCCAGATAGAGCCGTAGCTTTAGATATGATTGGGGTAAACTTAATATCTATAATTGCTATAGTATCGATTGTACTTAAGACAAAGGCCTTTCTAGAGGCAATTCTTATATTAGGAATATTAGCATTTATAAGTACGATTGCGATTTCTCGATATATTGAGAGGGGTGTTATCATTGAGCGTAAGTCAGACAGTTGAGTTGCTTGCAGCACTGATCGTCCTTTTAGGAAGTATAATGAGTGTTATTAGTGCGATAGGAATTATTAGGCTTCCAGATGTTTACACCCGCTCACATGCTGCTACAAAAAGCTCTACAGTTGCAGTATTACTAACTCTTTCGGGGGCGTTTGTATATTTTTGGGTTCATGATGGCTTTGTGAGTATTAGATTAATATTAGGTATTTTATTTGTATTTTTAACTGCTCCTGTTGCAGGGCACCTATTGACAAGGGCTGCATATAGAACAAATGTAGAATTGGCTGAAAACTCTTCTGATAATTCTTTAACAGAAATTTTATTTGAAGAAGAAGATGAAAACGCTAAAAATAGTTAGCTGATGAAGTTATTTTATTGGCTAACTATTTTTTGTTTAAATTAAACAATTATTCTATAAGTTTTTATAATATATTGCATTCTGCATAAATACATAGTATTATCATGATTATTATTAACATTTAAGTGATGATGAAAGATCATTTAACACATTTTTTCCTTACAATATGACAATATAGAAGAAATGAGTATTTCTTAAATCACAGGAGGCAATTCATTTGGACAATAAATTATCCTTTTCAAGTTATTTAGTTATTGGAATAATGTTATTTGCTTTATTTTTTGGAGCAGGTAATTTAATATTCCCAGCGAGCCTTGGACAAAATGCTGGGACAAGCTTATGGGTTGCTATAATAGGATTTTTAATAACTGGTATTGGACTCCCATTTTTAGGGACATTAGCAATGGGCTTCTCTGGAAGTAAGAATTTACAGGAACTGTCTAGTAGAGTACACCCTATTTTTGCTATTATTTTTACATCTTTACTTTATTTAACAATCGGTCCATTTTTCGCATTGCCTAGAACTGGTGCTGTTTCATATGAAATTGGAATCATGCCCTTTATAAATTCTGAATATACACAAATCGGGTTGTTCGTGTTTACAGTTATTTTCTTCGGTCTTACATTATGGCTTTCCTTGAATCCATCGAAGATTGTAGATAATGTGGGGAAATACCTTTCTCCAGGAATACTAATAGGTCTCCTGATCTTATTGGTTCTTGTTATATTCAAGCCTATGGGAGATTTTAGTGCACCGCAGGGAAGCTACGTTGATAATGCCTTTATGACAGGTTTTACAGAAGGGTATAATACAATGGATGCTTTGGCTTCCTTAGTCTTCGGTATTATAGTCATTAATGCAGTGCGTGCAATGGGTGTAACCTCTAAAAAAGGTATCCTAGCTGCAACTGCTAAGTCTGGTGCCATTGCAATTTTCTTCTTAGGAGTAATTTATGCTGGTATTGGATATCTTGGAGCTACGTCTGTTGATATGTTTGGGATAATGGATACTGGAGGTCCTGTTTTAAGTGCAGCTTCCGAGCATTATTTTGGTTCCTTTGGAGCTATTCTATTAGCCATTGTAATAATCTTAGCTTGTTTAACAACGAGCATTGGCTTAACGACTGCTTGTGCCGAGTATTTCAATACATTGATACCTGCTGTAAGTTATAAAGTATTTGTAATTGTTTTTAGTGTATTTACATGTGTTATCGCTAACTTTGGATTAGCGAATATTATTACATACTCTGTACCAGTGCTAATGCTTTTATATCCATTGGCTATTGTTTTAATATTGCTAGCTTTTTTATCCCCATTGTTCTATCATTCAAGGCTAGTATACGTAGTAGTGATGTTCTTTACTTTCCTAATCAGTATTGTAGATGGATTGAAAGCGCTATGTGAATCTTTAGAAATAGAGTATTTTGGATGGTTACAATCCATTCTAAACTTGTATGACAATATATTACCATTTTACGGTGTAGGGCTTGGCTGGGTCATTCCTTTCATTGTTATCACTGTTATAACATCTCTTATTGCTAGGGTAATTAGATAATATTAAATTTGAGGCTGGGACATAACTAGTCCATAAATTAAAAGACGTGAAATCAGCAATTTGATTTCACGTCTTTATTTTTTTTTGTCTATGTTAAAGGTTAGGGTTGATTTAGGATGCTTTCTAAATCGGATAGTAGTATTGATTTCTGCGCCAGCCGGACGCTTTTTCGTGGGGTGAGCGTTAAGCCATCACCCGTCGCTTACGCACGCGGTTGTGATGTCTTAACTGTCTCACTCATCCCACAGGAGTCGCTGTCTGGCGCTCCAATCAATAAATGGAGTAGGGCTGTATTTCAATAAATCCTATTTATAAATTACTCGCATAAATAATACCGGAAAACTGACTCCAACCACACGCTATAATCTAATTTTGTTCTAACTAGCCATTTAAATTGTACAGTCAGTATAAAAACGCAATGTCTATCCAAAATAAACCAATAACTTTAACAAAGCTATTTTTTTAAGGTAATTAAAATTCTTCAATCGTATAAATCCAGTTAGCGCGCATTACTTCTGTAAGCTTTGAAACTTCCTTGTCTTTAAATAACTGAATTAATTCTTGATGTTGTTTAATTGATTGCTCTCTTAAATTAATTTTTTCGTAATAATAAAGTCTTCTTACATGAGCCTGGAGCATTTCTACCATAGAGAATATGTATGGATTATTCGCACGATCCACAATCAGCTGATGGAATTCTTCATCAATTTTTAGTGCTTTTGTAAATTCTTTAGCTTGCAGCGCCGTTGCGAATTCTTTATTTTTTTCTTCGAGCATATTTAAAATTTCTTCGTCCATATTAGGAGTTGCAAGTTCAGCTGCGAGCGCTTGTAATGCTGCTAAAGGAGGGAGTAAATTATAAATGTCCTCCGGTTCCACAGGAGTAACCTGTGTTGCTCTTCCTGGTTGCATGGATACAAAGCCCTGGGATTCCAATAGCTGAAGTGATTCTCTTATTGGTGTACGACTAACACCTAAAGCTTGTGCTAGCTCTATATCGTTTAGCTTCTCATCTGGTTGAAGAGTACCATCGATAATCCATTGTTGTAGCTGATTGAACGCATGTAGCTTAGCGGTAGTACGTACTGGTTTGGTATGGTCAATTGGTATAGGCATAAAACAACCTCCTTCAAAAAGTATTAGTTGTTTCATATTATACACTATATTATGCAATATATCGCAGGTTTTATTGAAAAATTTTCCTTATTCTACTAAAATTTTTAACGTAATATTTTTAACGTCTATGACAGATTCCTCAGCAATAATATCCTGGAGCATGACTTCCTTAAAATAGGTAACACTTTCTTTAAGTGGTAAGTGTAATATCTTTCTTAATGCAGTCTCATACATCTTGATAAATTCTGGGTCAGTATTGCCGTGCTGTAGCTCTGTAAAAGCTTCATAAACCTGATCCATTTTATCTGCTAGCTCTAGCAAACGACCTTCAATTGTTTCGTCCTTACCCTCTTTCATTCGATCAAAAAATACAGGTTGGAATTCTTCAGGTATTTCATTTAGTATAAATTTTTCCATCATTTTCTCTTCCACGTGTGAAAGCATTTGTTTTAACTCAGGAGAAGCATGTTTTACTGGTGTTTTAATATCACCTATAAAAATCTCTGCAAAGTCATGGTTAATAGTTTTCTCATACAAAGATTTCCAGTTAATTGTCGCTCCATGATTTTCCTCTATAGTTCCAAAGAACATTGCATATTGAGCGACCTTCCAAGAATGGGCTGCTACATTATGCTCTTCATATTTGAACCTTCCTGGTGCTCGTATAATTCTCTCCAACTCATTCATGCTCATAAAAAAACGGTGAATTCCCATTTACAATCACTCCTTCTCTATATATTACTAACATATCCGTATTTTATGTAAGAGAAACTCTAGCGAATCGATTTAGTTTTATTTTCCCGACTTTCGGGTAATCCTATACTAACCTAAGGAGGAATTGACATGGCCAAATATGAAAAACTAAAAGAGGAATTACTTAACCGATTTAAAGAATTAGAGGAAAGTTTAAATAGCGATGAAGAATTTGAAACAACGGAGTTATCCCAATACGATAATCATCCTGCAGATAATGCAACGGATTTAACTGACCAGCATACGAGATTAGCCATACGAAAGCATAATGAAGAGGAAATAGAAGATATAAAGGCTGCGCTTCAGGCTATGGATGAGGGAACTTACGGAAAATGTATGGTATGTAACAAGCAAATCCCTATTGAACGGTTAGAAGCTAAACCAACAGCATTAACCTGTATTGAGGACGCCCAACAGGAGATAGAAGACTTCCGTCCAGTCGAAGAAGATATATTAAAACCTGATACAGACCGTCCAGTAGAACAGGAAGAAAAAGAACTTAGAGACTACAGTAATATCTTCGAGGATGTAGAATCCTATGGCTCATCAGATACTCCGCAAGACAAATAAACTAATTAAAAGATGCCATTTCCAAAGTTATTGGGCATCTTTTTTTTCTATTTTATGCGCTCTATTCTCTCCGCCAAAAGTATTAAGGGAATTTAGCCCCTGTCATTTAACAGTCCAAATTCTTTCTGATACACTAGAAGCAAGGGGGAAGATTAAATGGCAGCTATCGTTATGTTTGATGGAGAATGTAATTTTTGTGATTCCAGTGTTCAATTTATAATAAAACGAGACACACGTGGTTATTTTAAGTTTGCTGCACTTCAAAGTGATGCGGGAGTGGAATTGAAAGAAAAATATGGTATCTCGAATCACATCGATAGTTTCATCTTGATAGAAGATGAAAAAGTCTACAAATTTTCCGATGGAGCGTTAAGAGTGTGTAGAAATTTAAGTGGTTTATGGAGGTATCTTTATATTTTTATACTTGTTCCTAAACCAATTAGAAACAGTGTTTACAAATTCATCGCAAAAAATCGTTATCGTTGGTTTGGTAAAAAGGAGAGCTGTATGATACCCTCTCCAGAAGTACGAAGCCGTTTCTTATAAAGTAAATAATAGATTAATGAGGTGATTGTTCAACATGAAACATGAAGTGTATGACGTAACAATTATAGGGGGAGGTCCAACTGGATTGTTTGCATCCTTTTATGCGGGGCTCCGTGATTTAAAGGTGAAAATAATTGATAGCCTTCCAGAGCTAGGTGGACAGCTAATGGAGCTTTACCCAGATAAGTATATATATGATATTGGTGGCTTGCCCAAAATATTGGCAAAGGATTTGGTGGCAAATTTAGTTGAACAGGCTTCCTATAGTGATCCAACCATATGTTTAGAGGAAACGGCAAACGAGCTAGAAAAACACGATGAATATTTTATATTGAAAACTGACAAGGATATTCACTATTCCAAAACTATCCTTCTCACATCTGGTGTAGGTTCATTTCAACCACGTAAATTAACTGTTCCGGGAGCTAAGGAATATGAGGGTAAAAATTTATATTATAAAGTAAAGGACTTAAATGACTTTCAAAATTCTAATGTATTAGTACTAGGCGGCGGAGATTCTGCCCTAGACTGGTCGTTAATGTTAGAGAATATTGCTTCAAAAGTAACCCTCTGCCATCGTCGTGAGCAATTCACGGCTCATGAAAAATCCGTACAACAGCTTCAAGATTCAAAAGTACATGTTAAAACTTCCTATGCGGTCAAAGAACTAGTTGGTGATGGAGAACATATCCAAGAAGTTGTTGTAGTGAGCAAGGATAAAGTAGAGGAAAGAATTCCTGTAGACCATGTGCTAGTCAACTATGGCAACGTAGCATCTCTTGGACCGCTTAAAAGCTGGGGTCTAGAAATGGAAAAGAATTCGGTAATAGTGAATGAAAAAATGGAAACAAGTATAGAAGGCATATATGCTGCTGGTGATGTGTGTACACACGCAGGTAAAGTAAAGCTAATTGCAGTTGGATTTGGTGAAGTTCCTAATGCAATCAGTCATATAAAAGCATCATTAGATCCGAAAGCAAGAGTGCAGCCAAAGCACAGTACGAGTATTTTTGAAGAAACAAAATAAAAAACTCATGCCTCTATCATGAGGCATGAGATATCTTACTTATAAAATACTTTATCAATATTGTATTTAGCCTTTAAGGTATTAATCGCATATGTTTCATATATTTCACGATCCATAGCCTCTTCCACTATACACACGCTAATTTTGTATACTTCGTCGCGATGTTTAATCATCGGGGAAACATTATCTTCAAAATGCTTTTTAATGCGCTGACGAATTTTACGGGCTTTTCCTACAAATAATAGCTCATCATTTTTGTTATAAAACATAAAGATGCCGCCTTTATCACGAGGGATTTGGTGGAAATCGATAAACCCATAGATAGATGGGATTTCAACTTCTCCTTCTTTAAGTGCTTGCGTGCGTTGTGTAATAGTAACGGTTGGTTTTGGTAATTCAATTTTAATCATTTCTCTCACGTCCTCTTATTGTCTGTCCTTTAGTTTATCACAATTTAGCAGTAATATCTATTCGCAAGAGACAGGATTAAATTTGAAGTAAGATAAAGTGAATATAATCAATAGGAACAAGTATAGTAATTTTAAGGATAATAAGGTAGAGCCCAGCTAGAATGGAAGGAGAGATGTGTCTCCTGAACAGAATAAATATATATTTGCCTTAGTTAGTACGGGTTTGTTAGGAGGATATAATATTGGGAAGCATACCTGATTGGTTTTTTGCTGTGGCAATTGCGGTTGTCATTTGTTTTATAATAGTAGCAGAGTGGTGGACGCGAAGAGGGTAGAATTTATGCTATAATAATAAACTAAAGATAAGAAAAGAAAGAGGAATCATATGCTAACATTTGAAGAGAAAGAAGCAATTATTCAAGAGTTTCCTGAATTAACTCGTAAGGAAGTATCGATGAAGCGAGTTAACTACCATTATGAAGAAAGCTTATATGATAAAACAACTGTAATCTACCATCTTCATCCTAATGGCAATGGCTTTGTGTATGTTGGAGATCTTCCACAATATGAAGCAAAAGAAAAAGGATTAGTTAATATTAGAGAAGTATCAGCGGATGAGCTACGCCAAATGATTAAAGATTCTATTGCCTATTTAGCGACTGAGGAAGAAGAATTGATTGACGAAGAAGTAGAGGAGGAGTGGACAAACAAAGAAAGCTCTAAGCTAACTCTTTTACAAGAGGATACTCTTTGGAATGTCTACCATGGTTATAACCTAGAGGAGAGCTTTGGCACCTACAATGAAGCAAAAGCATATCTTTTAGAAGAAGGCTTCCGTCTTACTGCAAAAAGATAAGGAGGTTTTTGTATGAAAGGTAAAACAACGGTAGTAATTATTATTGGGATTTTACTCATCGCAATTGGAACGACCTTTTACTTCATCATGAACTTCTTTGAGAATAATCCTACTCAAGCACAGCCAATTGGCTATATCACTGGGATTATTATAGACACGAAGGATAGTGGTATTCTTGTTGTAGAAGATTTAAGTGAAGATGAAGCGCGCACTTTATCGGTAGAAGAAGCACTAGAAGCTGGGAAAAGTGCTACTTGGTTTAATATTTCGATGGCTCAGCGCAATGAGTTAGAATTGTATGATCTAGTCAAAGTCGGATATGAATCCCTGAAGGAATCTCATCCAGCATCAGGTGAAGCTAAAACGATTGAAAAAGTAGAAGAATAATCTAAAGTTCTCCATAGCGCCAATTGCTATGGGGAATTTTTTTTATTAGTTTGTTAAAGTTATTGGTTGATTTTGACTAACAATTCTTTTTTTATAGTGACTGTAAACCATAAACCGCTTTATCAATACATTAAATATATTTCTACTTATTGCTCACCCCGAGGAAAGCGTCCGGCTGGTGCGAAAAATCAATTCTACTCTCTAATCTAAGATTTCCTTACATTATAAATCAACCCTACCCTTTTTATTTAAAAAATGAAGTGAGGTATGCAAGAGCGTTAAGGATTTTAGTAGTAAACTTTAGACAATTAAAACAAGAGGGAGGGACTAGCTAATCCATAAAACACAATAGTGGGATGTGGTCATTAAGATAGTGACGACCACGCCCTTTTATATGGAGATGATATTGAATAAGTCTGCTCAAAGCCTATAGGAAACGAGTTGACTCCTCTAGGGGAGAATGAACCTATGCCTGAATTGGAATGTGCTTGTAGGCAACTACATCAAAAAGCCCGGTATCAGTTAATTTTAGTTCAGGTATAACTGGTAAGCTTACAAATGACAAAGTTAATAATAAGTGGAAATCTAAGTTCGGATGAATGGAGATTAATGATTCATGTAAAATTTTTAACTCTTTAGCAGTTTGCGTTGCAGGTTTATCGGACATTAAACCTGCTATAGGTAAGGAGAGGGAAGCTAATACCTTTCCATCATTTATGATTACAACCCCACCCTGTATACTCTCTAAATGTTTACAGGCTGCAAGCATATCCTCATCATTTGTCCCAAGTACAACCATGTTATGTGAATCATGAGCGATAGTAGTTGCTATTGCACCCATCTTAATACCAAACCCGTGCACAATTCCAAGACCAATGTTCCCTGAGGCCTGGTGTCTCTCAATTACTGCTAGCTTAAGTAAATCATGTTCTGTACAAGGAGTGAAGAAACCTTCTATTACAGGAACCTTTAGCACTTTTTTACGAGTTGTAATTTGATTGGGCATTATTTCAATAACATTTGCGGTTCCATCATTGGTTAAGGGGATGGAAAAGTCAGCTACTGAAAGCGTTGGTAATGAAACAGTATTTGCAATATGCTGTGGTAAGTAATCTTCGGAAGCATTTACTTTTAGCATTTTGTTATCTTCAGCAATCTTTAGTCCATTCTTCCAAACGGAAATGGCACGAAAGGATTCCAGGCTATCAATCATAAAAAAGTCTGCAATGAAACCTGGAGCTATGGCACCTTTGTTATACAATTTGTAGCATTCAGCGGCATTTAATGTTGCTAATTGAATTGCTTGTAATGGCTCCATTCCTTCCTTGATAGCTAGACGTATGGCATGGTCGATGCTTCCTTCCTCTATCAATTCATCCAAATGCTTATCGTCCGTACAAAACATAAATCTACGTGCATTTTGTGTATTTACAGCGGGCAGTACATCTCTTAAATTTTTGGCTGCAGATCCTTCCCGAACTAAAACATACATACCTTGTGCTACTCGATCTAATGCTTCTTCTGCCGTTATACATTCATGATCAGTATGGATACCTGCCACTCGGTAGCCTGTAATTTGATTTGGCTTAAGTCCAGCACCGTGACCATCTATAGGAACATTAGCTTCAAGGGCCATTGCAATCTTGTCTAACATATCAGAATCTCCCGAAAGGACAGCAGGGAAGTCCATTACTTCAGCCAACCCAAGGACCTTCTCCTTAGTTAAGAAAGGTTGTAGCTCCTTAGCTTTTAGGACGGCTCCGGCATGTTCAAAAGGTGTGGCTGGGACGCTAGAGGGTAGCATAATATGAATATCCATCTCACTTTTTAAAGAATCATCTATCATAAATTGAATCCCGTCAGCTCCGGAGACATTGGCTATCTCGTGAGGATCTGTAATAACTGTTGTGACACCATGTGGAAGGAGGATTCGACTAAATGCTAATGGGGTTACCATTGAAGATTCAATATGTATATGAGCGTCAATTAGACCGGGGACGACATACTTACCTTCAGCGTCTTGCTCAGCCTTTGCTATAAATGCTCCAGTTGTATCCACTGCAACGATGTGACCGTTTGTCACAACAATGTCTGCTAATTTCCATTCTAATGAAAATACATCTGCTATCTTCGCATTGCGAAGAATGAAATCAGCTTGTTCTTTCCCTTGAGAGGCTAAAATTCTTTCTTTTAGTTGTTCTACACGAATGTTCACAAATTTGTGCTCCTTTTTTGAATATTTTATTAATTATAGTAGTGCTGGGATTATAAGGAAAGTTATAATTAAAATATAATCGTACAGGGGGGATTGAAATGGTTTATCGAAAAACACAGACTGCGAATATAGCCTTAGCTTTTTTGCTGCTAGTACTTCTTTCTAATTTTCTAGTGTATCGACCACAAGTGCAGGATTTCTTTTCACTTCAGCTTAATAGTGGAGTTGCTATTGGGTCTCTTATAGATTTAGCAATTGTTGCACCTTTACTCGTTTATGCAATCTTTAAGATTTCCTTCAAACAAGTAATAGGTCTTATGGTTGGAGGATTAGTTATTGCTAGATTTTTTATACCTTCTGAATTGTTTTCCCCGTTTAAAGGAATTCTATATCTGGGAATTGTTTTTGAAGCACTTTTGATTTTGGCAGAGTTAAGTTTAATAGTTTTAGTCATTTATAAAACCCCAAAAATTAAAGCTTCCATGACGGATATGAAAACTTCGCCATTGTTTAGCCTCATACCTTCTATTAAACAGGTAGTTACAAAAAATATTCTTATACGTATTATCGTTTCTGAATTTTTAATGTTTTATTATGCAATTTTTACATGGAAAAAGAAGGCCCCTAGTCATCCAAATATAGTTACTTTACACAAAAAAACAAGCTACATTGCTTTTAATGTAATGATTATACATGCAATTATTATAGAAACAATTGGGCTTCATTGGTGGCTACACGACAAATCGATTCTCCTGTCATTCGTGTTATTGGTCTTTAATATTTATAGTGTTTTCTATTTCCTAGCTGATATTCAAGTAACACGTTTACACCCCGCAGAGATAAAAAACGGTAACCTGTATGTGACACAAGGACTTAGTGCTCGAATTGTTGTCCCGCTACATCTGATTAAGAATGTAGAATGGGGTGTGGCTGTTCCGGATAAGCACACACTTCAATTTATGTATCGTGATTTTGAACCATTAGAACCCCAAGCCTTAATCCACTTGCATGAACCTATAGAGGCGACAATGTTCATGGGGAAGGAAAAAGTAGTTACGCAGTTTGCCATCCGAGTAGATGAACCACAAAGGCTGAGGGAAATATTAGAAACAACGTAAAGCGCATCATTTGACGAGAAAATATATGTTGGCTATAATTATCTCAAATTCGAGATAAAAGAGGAGCTTTTAATGATGAAGCATTTATTTTTTCCAGGGGAGAATTCTTCGAGACCGACCTTATTGTTATTGCATGGTACAGGTGGTAATGAGCATGATTTAGTTGGACTAGGGAAAGAGATAGACAGCTCAGCTAATATTCTGAGTGTGCGAGGGAATGTGCTAGAAAACGGAATGCCTCGGTTTTTTAAACGTCTTGCGGAAGGGGTTTTTGATCTCGAGGACCTGCAGGCTCGTACAGAGGAATTAAAAAGCTTCCTAGATGAAGCAGCTCAAACCTATAAATTTGATCGTGATCAAGTAGTAGCGATTGGTTATTCTAATGGAGCTAACATTGCAGGGAACCTTTTATTTGAATATAAGGATGTCGTAAAAGGTGCGATTCTCCATCATCCGATGGTGCCGAGGCGTGGAGTAGAGATACCAGTCATGTCAGGTACTTCGGTGTTCATAGGAGCAGGAAAGAACGACTTTATGTGCCCGGCAGCTGAATCTGAAGAACTGAAGGACTTATTGCAAAATGCAGGCGCTAGTGTGGAGATGCACTGGCATGAATACGGTCATCAGTTAACACAAAGCGAAGTACAAGCTGCAAAGGAATGGTATAAAGCAAATTTCTAGAGGAACTGACCTGTGAACTAACTATTTTATAAAATACAAAGAGGCTGGGACATAACTAGTCTCTCAATAAAAAACGTGAAACCGGAAAACTCGATTTCACGTTTTTACTTTATTATTAGGCCGATCCGTTTCCTGTATGAAAAACTTTCTACTTTAGTTGTTTGAAGAGGAAGCGGCGACTCCTGGGGGAACAGCGCGAGCTGAAAGCCCCGCAGGAGCAAAGCGACGAGGAGATTGAAGCCGTGCCCCCGGAAAGCGTCGCTGTAACGGAAAACAACTACTGATAATTCGAATAGATGGCCCCTTGTAAAATTTTTGAGGCTGTTAATTTGGAGTAGAGTTTTGTCCCGGTCTCTTTGTTGTGTTTAAGTTTTGACTTTCAATTTTAATGGAAGTTTTTCGCTTTGTAAGGTCCCTTTCTAAAAGGTAGCCACCAGTTCCATTTACCAAAAAGTTTCATCAAGCTTGGAACTAATAGTAAGCGGATAATTGAAGCATCGATAGCCACGGCTATAGCTATTCCGATACCAATTTGCTTGACTGGCATAACCTCTGTGAAGGCAAATGCACCGGTGATAACAATCATAATTAATGCTGCAGAGGTAATTATTTTACTAGTGGAGGTTAATCCATCTACAGTTGCTTTCGTATTATTGTGATGTTTCATATACTCCTCTTGAATACGGGAGATGAGGAATACCTCATAGTCCATACTTAGCCCAAAGACTAAACTGAAAACAATGACTGGAATTATTAAGGCAATGGTCGTTTCCTCTAAACCAAAATGGCCATACTGAAATATATAAACAAGTATGCCAAACGTGGAGGCTAAACCAATTACATTCATAATAATTGCTTTTAAAGGTATAAGCACGGAACGGAAGGCGATGGTTAAAATGATAAAGGTAGAGCCCAATATTATTCCTAGCAATATCCCGACCTTATCAAAAATTTCATCAAATATTTCTTGATTAAACTTAGGTTGACCACCTAATAAAATATCTGTGCCAACGTCTTTATCTGCCCATTCTCTTGCCCAATCCTGTGCTTCATCAGATGAGCCATTAAGTCCTAATGTAACAGGAATCATTAATTTGTCACCTTGGACAAAGGTATCCAATAGTGGGGTGAGCTGACCTGAAACCTCTGGAATCAACATGCTTTGCTCCCACTGTTCGACGGTAGGTATTTCACTAGCCGAAAAGACAGTATCTACTGATTTAACATCAGGATCCTTCAAAAGCTGCTCTTCTAAATTTTTCATAGTGTTTAGGCCATCTGTATTTTCCCAGCCACCTGGTCGATCAGCCACCACGTAAATCGTAGACTGGTCCCCCATATTAAACTCATCCTCCATCACTTCATAAGCTTGACGGGAATCATAGTCCTTAGGTAGAGATTCTACTGATGGGATGGTTAATGTCATTTCTTTTACCGGGATTATACCTATCCCGAGCAACACAAAAGCTACAATGATTAAAGTAACAGGTCGCTTCATCACAAAGGAGGCAAAGTTTCTCCACTTGGTAGAGGCACCAGGCTTCACACGCAAGATAGTCCATTTATTAATACGATCACCTAATACCATCAGTAAGGCTGGTAATAGGGTAATGGATCCCAATACTGCCATAGCGACGACAAGCATACCACCAAGAGCTATATTTTGAAAGATCTCTACTTCTAATACAAACATGGCTCCAAGTCCAATAAATACACAAAGTGCAGAGAAAATAATAGAGCGACCAGCTGTTTTTATAGAGACTTGGACAGCCTCTACAACGGACTTTTCGGTAAGCTCTTCTTTATAACGATTAATTAGTAATAAAGCAAAGTCAATACTTAACGCAAGCCCGAGCATTGGAACTATGTTAAGGACGAAAATAGATAAATCCATGGCTTCGCCAAAGAATGTCATGACTCCAAGTGCTGAAACTACTGTGACAATACCCACAGCAATTGGTACCAAAGCGGCAACTACACTTCCAAATGCAAGGAGCAGAACGACCAATGCTATTGGAAGACCGATTGCTTCTGCACTAGCCAAGTCCTTTTGGCTTGCCGTGTTAATATCTTTATTGATGGCGGCAGCCCCAGTTAAAGTGACACCCTTTTCGTTTCCGATAGATTGACGAATGTCATCAACTACCTCTGACATGTTCTCGGTATCCGTGTTAAAGTGCAACATTGCGTATGATACATTTTCCTTATAGAGAGTAGAATCCTCCAAGGGTGATTGGATATCTTTCACTATTTTTAAGTTTTCTATATCATCTAACGTATCTTGTATTGTTTGATCGGATGTTTGATCGAATACGATGAAGAGTGTCTCGGCTGGTAAATCAAAGGTTTCAGTTAGCTCATCCATTACTTGCTGGTGTTCTCCGTCCATTTTAAAGCCGTCACCCTCCAATAAAGATGGAAGACGTAATGCAAAAAAAGCAAGAGCCACAAACAGGATGATCCAAACTCCCAAAGTGACTTTATAATGGCGTGTCACCAGGTTAGCTAAAAATTTCATATATTTCCTCCTTAGATAAAGCCAAGTAGTAATATAGCTCTTATGTTAAACCTACCCGTTTCAGTGGTAGAGTTTCCTTTTTATTGTAATGGAAAGCAAGTTTAACTGCTAATATAATGCTATGATAAAAGAAAGTTTTTGAAGGAGGAATATAAGTGAAAATTACATCTCCAAAACTCAATGAGAACCCAGAACAAATTAATTTAAACGAAGCTTTACAAGAGGATTATTATATTTCCAACTCCACTGTTTGTTCGCTTGAAGGTATTGAGGAATCAGAAGGAAAGATAATCTTTGATCAAGTACTTTTCAAACAAGCTTCCTTTGTGGATTTACATTTATACCAAGTGGAATTTATAGATTGTATTTTTGAAAAATGTGATCTTTCTAATGTAGTAATGGAACAGGCAGTATTTCATCGAGTGGAATTCTTAGCGTGTAAGCTCTTTGGAGCAAATTTTGCGGATGCGAGGCTAACTGATGTGAGAGTTTGTGAAAACCATGCGAACTACCTGAATCTAAGTTTTTCTAAGTTGAAAAAGGTATCCTTTAATAACTGTACATTAAATCATGCAGACTTTATTGATGCCACCTTACAGCATATTGAATTCGAAACATGTGAAATAGATGAGGCTAACTTTACGGATACATCTTTAGATGGGGTTGACTTGAGCAGCACTACATATGAAAACCTATTAGTATCCCTTGAGGATTTAAAAGGCTGCACAGTTTCCATGGAACAAGCTATAGGATTTGCCAAATCGTTAGGAGTGATTATAAAAGAGTAAAAGAAAAAACCTCGTATTCAATTACGAGGTTTTAATTATTTAAAAGAATAAATTTAAGACTTGGAAGATGATAGCTGCTACTACGGCTGATATCGGTAAAGTAATAATCCAAGTTAATACAATTTTTTTAGCGACTCCCCATTTTACCCCTTTCACACGCTGAGCTGCCCCAACCCCCATAATAGCGGATGAAATAACGTGTGTTGTAGAAACTGGTAAATGAATAGTTGTAGCACCAAAAATAATCATAGCAGACGATAAGTCAGCTGCTGCCCCATTAATAGGGCGGATCTTCATGATTTTACCACCAACAGTTTTAATGATTTTATAGCCACCGATAGATGTACCAAGACCCATCGCAGTTGCTGCTGCAATACGAACCCACAGCTGGATGTCATCTGTAGCTTGCCATTGTGCTGCAATAAGGGCCATCGTGATAATCCCCATTGCTTTTTGGGCATCATTTGTACCGTGGGTAAACGATTGAAGTGCTGCTGTTCCTATTTGGAAGATACGAAATCTTTTGTTTGTCCCATAAAGGCTTCCTCGTTTAAAAATCACCTTAAATAGTGACATCATTAAAAATCCAACTGCTAAAGCAAGAAATGGTGATACGACTAAAGCTATCAAGATATTAGTGAACCCATCATAATTTAAAACTCCAAACCCTGCCGCAGAGATAGCTGCCCCTGCAATAGAACCAATTAGGGTATGAGATGAGCTAGATGGAATTCCGTAATACCAGGTAACTAAGTTCCAAATAATCGCTGAAAGTAAAGCTGCCAAAATAATTAATGATCCGTTTTGAAGTGTAAAAGGATCGACAATATCCTTCGTAATTGTTTTAGCAACCCCTGTAAAAGTTAGAGCACCCACAAAGTTCATAATAGCGGCCATGTAAACTGCAACTTTTGGTTTTAAAGCTCTTGTTGAAACAGAAGTGGCAATTGCGTTTGCGGTATCATGGAAACCATTGATAAAGTCAAAGGCAAGGGCAAAAAACACAACTAGGATCGTTAATATAAAAATAGTATCCATAATGAAAGCTCCTACGCGTTACGCATAATAATTGTTTCAAGCGTATTTGCTACGTTTTGACAATAATCTGCGATATCTTCTAATTGCTCGTAAATATCCTTAAATTGAATAATACGAATCGGATCTTTTTCGTTTAAGAAAAGCTGCTTAATGGAAGTACGAAGCACCTCATCACATTTACGTTCATAATCCTTGATTAGAATGGAATGTTCATGCATCTTAAGCAATTTCTTCTGAGCTAATAGCTCCATCGCTTTTACAATCTCGTCCGTACTTTTAACAATATAGCCTAGGAATGTACGCATTGACTCATCAATTTCAACTAATGTGAACATTTCAAGATGTGCCGTAAAATTGTCAATTCCGTCTAGAATGTCATCCATTCGGATAGCTAGTTCCAGAATATCCTCACGTTCAATTGGAGTCATAAATGATTTGTTTAACATAACAATCAACTCATGGATTAATGTATCCCCAGCTGTTTCGTAATTCTTAAGGTGTAAGCTAATTTCTTTTAAATCTGAAGCGTTATTAATACGGAAATCATCTGCATAATGAGTGGCTTCACGTACGTTTTCAGCTATCTTTAAAAGGGATAGGAAAAAAGGATCTTGTTTTTTTGAGCTAATCATAAAAGCCTCCTAGACTTTAAAATGGTGTAGTTAGTATGAATTTTCCTCAAATAGCATACCAAAAAACTTACAAAATCAACACACTTTTTACTTTAAAATCGATAAATTTACAATCCTGTAACAATTCAAGCGTCTAAAAAAGATTAAAATTTGACAATAAAAGCTACTTTATATAGAAAAAAATGATAGTGTACTAATTATTAAAAATATTGAAACCTTCTGAATTTAGATACGTATAACTACTAAAGAAGTTATTAAATGGAAAAGTGGTGAGAAAAATAGAACAAATTTTCTTGTATGGTTTAATTGTAATTGGTCTTATTACTATTCTTTATGTGTTATTTGCAGATGCAATAGACGGCATGGAAGCAGGGATTTTTAATCCGACTACAATTCTCTCCTTTCTATTATTCATTTGTGCAGCGGGTTTTATTCTCCTTAAAGTTACTAATTGGAGTGAAACCGTTATAATTACCGTGGCTGTAGGGATATCCATCTTTTTAACCTTTTTACTGTACTTCTTTGTACTTTTACCTCTCTCCTCAGCCGAAGTCTCTACAGCTTACACAAACGAGTCATTACTAGGGCAAGTCGGAAAGGTTATTGTTCCTATACCCTCAAACGGGTATGGTGAAATCACTATTGAGACAGTAAATGGACTCATCGCTAAAAGAGCTACTGGTTTAGACAATGAAGAGATTGAATATGAAAAACAGGTCTTAATAATTGAAGTGAAAGACGGCACTTTTTTAGTAAAAGAATATGTGCCTTTTATAAAATAAAAAGGGGGATTTTAAATGGGCTTGGAAATGTTAGTTGTAATAGGGGTTGTTGTATTCGTAGTTTTAATCATGCTGGCTGTCTATATAACCAAATATAAAACGGTTGGTCCTGATGAAGCCTTAATCGTTACAGGGAGCTACTTAGGCTCTAAAAATGTTCATACAGATGACTCGGGCAATCGCATTAAGATTATTAGAGGTGGCGGTACATTCGTATTTCCTGTATTCCAGCAAAGTGAACCTCTTAGTCTATTATCAAGTAAACTAGAAGTTACAACACCTGAAGTGTATACCGAGCAGGGTGTTCCAGTTATGGCGGATGGGACCGCTATTATTAAAATCGGAGGTTCCATTTCAGAAATTGCAACTGCAGCTGAGCAGTTTTTAGGGAAATCTAAACAGGACAGAGAAAATGAAGCAAAAGAAGTATTAGAAGGTCATCTTCGCTCCATTTTAGGGTCAATGACAGTTGAGGAAATATATAAAAATAGAGATAAGTTCTCGCAAGAGGTACAACGTGTTGCGTCGCAGGATTTAGCAAAAATGGGTCTTATTATAGTTTCTTTTACAATCAAAGATGTTCGAGATAAAAATGGTTATTTAGATTCTCTAGGTAAGCCAAGAATCGCACAAGTTAAGCGTGATGCGGATATAGCTACAGCAGAAGCAGAAAAGGAAACACGTATTAAACGTGCAATGGCTTCGAAGGAAGCTCAAAAAGCTGAAATTGAACGAGCAACGGAAATCGCAGAAGCAGAAAAAGACAATCTGTTAAAGGTTGCAGAATACCGACGAGAGCAAGACATTGCTAAGGCACGTGCCGACCAAGCCTATGAGTTGGAGACGGCAAGGTCTAAGCAAGAAGTAACAGAGCAGGAAATGCAAATTCAAATTATTGAACGTCAAAAGCAAATTGAGCTTGAAGAGAAAGAGATATTGCGTCGTGAAAAGCAATATGATTCAGAGGTAAAGAAAAAGGCAGATGCAGACCGTTATGCTATTGAACAAAATGCTGCTGCATCCAAGTCTCGTGAAATGGCAGAGGCAGATGCAGAAAAATATCGCATTGAGGCAAAAGCGAAAGCAGATGCAGAAAAAGTACGTTTAGACGGTTTAGCAAAAGCTGACTCGCAACGTGCGCAAGGTGAATCAGAAGCAGATATAATTCGACTGAAGGGACTTGCAGAAGCTGAAGCTAAACAAAAAATTGCTGAAGCGTTTGATCTGTATGGGCAAGCTGCAGTTCTAGATATGGTTGTTAAAATGCTACCAGAATATGCTAAACAAATTGCTAGTCCACTTTCAAATATCGATAAGATAACTGTAGTAGATACTGGTGGAGGAGAAGGCGGAGGTGCCAATAAGGTTACCTCATACGCTACAAATCTTATGTCTACCCTACAAGAAACTTTAAAGGCTTCCTCAGGAATTGATGTGAAGAATATGCTAGAAAACTATGCTGGAAAGGGTAATATAAGACCGAGCATTGAGCAATTGACACAGGAAGTGAAAAAAGCGAACGAAGAAACAAAAGTACGCGAGGTACAAGAGGTATAACATTTAAAAAAACGGACTTTCCTAAGTTGGAAGTCCGTTTTTTATATTTCCTTTCATAAAGAACCCTATCATGATTAAACACGAACGTTATTTCTTTTATAAATTGGTAGTGACCGGCTGACACTCAAAAGTGATCTCTTACACAAATAGTTATTTCATACATACTCCATAGAGATAGGGAAGACCTATCATAAGACCCGGTAGGCAATTAATTGGAAAACTCATTTCTAATCATTTTTTAATAAAAGCATATAAATGCCTTTATTATTTTTTTGATTGTTCGTGTTTCATAAAAACTTCAGAATTATGAAATTGATTCTACTATTAACTAAATGTATAATTAAGGTTAGATTGTCGAATGTTGTAGAATTGTGGAGGGACAATGATACTTACAAAAGAACAAATTCACGATATTAGAGAAAAGCAGAGTCTACCTAGGGTAGTTACTGATAAAACAATTACAACTTATATTGGAAGCTCAGACGATATTTCTTATGCGCTTTATACACTCACCCCTGCAAGCACTACCTGGATTTATTCTAACCCATGTAATGAAAGCAATTACGTAGAAAAATATTATATTATAGCTGGCAGTTTAAAAATAGTGTACTGGAACGAACATAAAATACTTCGGCCAGGTGATTTACTAGATTTAGTCATGCTAAATACGCTAATTACTTGTCATGCAAAGGAAGAAGTGCACATTTTAATAGAAATGACTAAAAAATATTTTACCCAAAACTTCCTTGAGAGAGGTATTATTCATCGGGATGCTCTCCGTATTCAAGAAGTGGATGGTTATACTTATCATCATTGTGCGCGGATTAGAGACTATTCAATTGAACTTTGGAAAAGGTTGAATCCAAACAAAGTAGGAGTCCGTAGATTGTTCCTGGGCTCTTATTTCCATGATATAGGGAAACTAGCTATCCCTATTGAAATTCTTAATAAGCCAGGGAAGCTAACAGAGGATGAATGGAAAATTGTGAAAATGCATACAACGTTAGGCGCTGAAATGATGAGGAATCATGAAATTTCCTGCATCAGGGAAGCTGCTTTTATTGTCGAACAGCATCATGAAAGGTATGATGGAAAAGGATATCCTTTTGGACTTATGGGAGAGGAAATTTCCTTAGAAGCTTCTATTGTCTCTGTGGTGGATGCATTTGATGCAATGACTACTAATCGGGTTTACCGTGGGGCTATGACCTTTGAAGAAGCTATACTCGAAATAAAGAGAGGCAGAGGAACTCAATTTAATCCAAAGGTTCTAGATGAATTTCTCGAAATGTTGCAAGAAAAAAATAATCAGTGGTAAATGAAAAGGAGAGAAAAAAATGTCTTATCGTATTGAACGTGATTCTATGGGAGAAATTAAAGTTCCACAAGATAGTCTTTGGGGAGCTCAAACACAAAGATCTAAAGAAAACTTTAAAATTGGTACAGAAAAAATGCCTATTGGAGTAGTACATGGATTAGCTCTATTAAAGAAATCAGCGGCAATCGTTAGTCATTCTCTTGGTAATCTATCAGAAGTAAAAAAAGATGCTATCGCAGCTGCAGCTGATGAAATACTAGCAGGAAGGCTAGATCATCATTTTCCATTAGTAGTATGGCAAACTGGTAGTGGTACGCAGTCTAATATGAATGTTAACGAAGTCATTGCCAATAGAGGTAATCAACTATTAGAGGAAAAAGGTAGTGAAGAGAGACTTCACCCAAATGATGATGTAAACAAATCCCAAAGCTCTAACGATACTTTCCCCACTGCACTTCATATTGCTGGAGTACTCGCAGTCGAAAAAGAGTTATTGCCTGCAATTGACGTTTTAAAAGAGACGTTGGGTAAAAAATCTGAACAGTTTATGGATATCATTAAAATTGGACGTACGCATCTACAAGATGCAACGCCACTGTCTCTTGGCCAAGAATTCAGTGGGTGGCATAGAATGCTTGAAAAGTCTTCTAAAATGATTAATACAGCAGTGGAAGATATGAAAGAGCTTGCAGTTGGAGGTACAGCTGTAGGTACCGGTTTGAATGCTCCAAAAGGTTTTGGAGATTTAGTAGCAGCAGAAATTTCTAAAGAGCTAGGAATAGAATTTACTTCAGCTAAGAACAAATTCCATGCTTTGACAAGCTATGATGACGTTGTTTATGTACACGGTGCTGTGAAGGCACTTGCAGCTGATTTAATGAAGATTGCTAATGATGTACGTTTACTTGCAAGTGGTCCTCGTTCTGGTATCGGAGAGATCTCTATTCCGGAAAATGAACCAGGAAGCTCTATTATGCCTGGTAAAGTAAATCCTACTCAAAGTGAAGCAATGACGATGGTAGTAGCCCAAGTGATGGGGAATGATACTTCAATCAGTTTTGCAGCGAGTCAAGGGAACTATCAATTAAATGTCTTCAAGCCTGTAATTATTCATAACTTCTTACAATCCGTTCGCTTATTAAGTGATGCAATTATTAGCTTCAATAATAACTGTGCAGTAGGGATTGAACCAAACTTAGAAACAATTAAACATCATGTTAATAATTCTCTAATGCTTGTAACTGCTTTGAATCCATACATTGGCTATGAGAATGCTGCAAAAATTGCTAAGCATGCACACAAAAATGGTACAACTTTAAAAGAAGCAGCTATCGAATTAGAGCTGTTAACTGCTGACAAGTTTGATGAAATTGTTAGACCAGAAAAAATGATTTAAATGAGGTATATATGAAAAAAATTCTATTTTTATTATTTTGTTTAATGTTGGTGCTTGCTGCCTGTGGTCAAAAAGAAGAAAGTCACAAGACTGCAGAAGAAGTGGATCATCAGGAACATAATCACGACCATACGACTCATTTAGCTAATGGGGATATTCAGGAAACTACTTCTTCAACTGATGTGCTTCCGAAGTTTCTAGAAAAACAACCTGAAAATATGCAGCTGATTTATCAAGCTGCAGCAAAAGCTAATGAGGTACTCAAGTGGATGCCTTGTTACTGTGGTTGCGGCGATAGTGCGGGCCATAGAAGTAACTTCAACTGTTTTGTACAGGAAATTAAAGAAAATGGTGAAGTAGTATGGGATGACCATGGTACTCGCTGTGCAGCGTGCTTAGAAACTGCCGTTGCCTCTATTAACATGGTTCAAGAAGGTAAGTCACTTATAGAAATTCGCCAGGCCATAGACGAGGCTTATCAAGAAGGCTACTCTAAACCAACTGACACACCAATGCCCTCTTAAAATATAACTGCTCCTTCTCGCTTATAAGTGAGGGGAGCAGTTTTTTTATTGTTTAGGAAATTATAGAATTCTGAACCTGTGGGTAAATTGATGTCTAGCTTCATCGCCTTGCCCCTCGGGGTCAAATGGATAAAAGCTCCGGTGGCTGAGGAACTGCCTCCTCGCTTTTCTCCATTTGCCTGTCGGGGCAGACATAGGCGCTTGCGCTTTTCTTGTGCACCAAATTCATGAATTTAGTTGTCTTTCTTAAGAATTTCTTCATTTTTATCCTTCCTGAATGTTAAGAAACGTTAACTATAATGAATAGAAGGTAACGAGGAAGGGGTATTGCATGATACATGTAAAGAATGTCAATCATACATTTTTAATTGGAAAGAAAGGAAAAGAGAAGAAGGTGCCTGTACTAAAGAATCTCTCCTTTGACGTACAACAAGGA
This sequence comes from Psychrobacillus sp. MER TA 171, assembly GCF_023713305.1. Taxonomy (NCBI): domain Bacteria; kingdom Bacillati; phylum Bacillota; class Bacilli; order Caryophanales; family Bacillaceae; genus Psychrobacillus; species Psychrobacillus sp. MER TA 171. The sequence continues at coordinate 134,454 of NZ_JAMAWN010000004.1, forward strand.
GAAATTGTGGCCGTAGTTGGGAAAAGTGGTTCGGGTAAGTCTACTTTATTGAACACGCTTGCAGGCTTTATGAGTCCAGAGCAAGGGTCTATTCTTATAAATGGCCAAGAGACTGTTAAGTTAAATGAAACCGAAAGAGCAGCCTTTCGTTTAAATAATTTCGGCTTTATCTTTCAAAACTTTCAGCTGATGCCTGGTTTAACTGCTTTTGAAAATGTGGAGCTACCATTAAAGCTGAAAGGAATTTCTTCTAAAAAACGTAAAGTAACCGTCCTTCAAATTATGAAAAAGGTAGGCCTAGATTCTGTGTCCGATCATTACCCAAATGAATTGTCTGGTGGGCAACAACAGCGGGTTAGTATAGCTCGTGCATTAATCACGAGTCCCCCTATTTTATTAGCAGATGAGCCAACCGGTAGCCTAGACTCAGAGACAGAGCAGGACATTCTACTTCTCATTCAAGAACTCAATCAGACTATGGGAATTACTTTTGTTATTATCACTCATGATGAAGAGGTAGCTAGCATCGCACACCGCAAGCTAAAGATGCACGACGGAGAACTTAGGAAGGAGGATATGTCTCATGTTATTTAAGGATCAGCTAGAATTTGTATCCCAGCATATTAAGAAAAATAAACTACGAGTATTTATGACAGTGCTTGCCGCAACAATGGGTTGTGCATTTTTAATCGTTCTAGCTTCTATAGGGTTTGGTGTACAAGATATGATGCGTTCTGAAATCTTAGAGGACCAAGCTATTACAGAGGTAGAAGTGTATGGTAACGAAGGCGTAATCGATTATGAGGAAATAAAAAATATAGATTCGGTCGGAGCAGTTGTTCAACGTGCTAGCATAGACGTCGAAACTATTTTTAAATTAGAGGATAGAACAATTTTCGGAAACTCCAAGCTAACGAATTTTAAAGAAGAAACAAATTCAAACCTTTCATTATCCGAGGGTAGAATGCCTAAAGATAGTAATGAAATTATTGTTGGCTATCACTTCGCAGAAAACTTGTGGACAGAACAAGAGCGTACAACTTGGGAAGATGGAGCAGCAGAGGATGGAGAAATACCAAAAGGGTATGAAGAATCCATACTAGGTAAAGAGGTTACTCTAGCCATGAAGCCATATGGTCAAGAGGATACTTTTCCAGAACAATGGACGTTTACAATTGTAGGGGTTACTAAGCAACCAGCAAAAGACTGGATAGTCGATAAAATTGTCCTAATGGATGAATCTTGGACGGAAACATTAATGGCATCCTATACAGCGAATGTAGCGGAGGTACCAGAAGAGGTTCTATACACAGAAACGAAAGTTTTTACTGCTAGTCTAGAGGACGTCAAGGCTACAACAGATGAACTTAAAGAGATGGGTTACAGTGTTTACTCTGTTTCCGAGCAATTGGAGCAGTTAGATGTATTTTTTATGGCTTTTAAAATAGGACTTATATTTGTAGGCACGATTGCAGTTTTAATTTCATCTATAGGTATCTTTAATACAATGACAATGGCGGTTACAGAGAGAACAAGAGAAATTGGAGTGATGAAAGCAATTGGGGCTAGCCCAAAATTGATCAGACGACTGTTTCTCATGGAAAGTGCATGGATTGGTATTATTGGAACTGTGCTTGCAGTAATTATTTCTTATGTAGTAAGTTATTTAGCTAATCTAGTCTTGCCAATTGTTGTGGGCATGGCATTAGAGGAGGAGAGTATTGCTGGAATGAATTTAACGTTTTCGTTAATCCCTTGGCAACTTGTAGCTATTGCGTCTTGCATAAGTATCGGAGTAGCTATGATCTCTGGATGGAGACCAGCTAAGAAAGCAACTAAAATAGATGTAATTCAGGCTTTGCGACAAGAGCTATAACATAAAAGAGTGAACGGATGCGTTTAAGCATCGGTTCACTCTTTTTATGCAAAAGCTTTATTAAAGAAAAAGTTGATGCATAGCGAAATGGTATGGTGACAAGACCCTATATCTGATGGTAGTAGAACTTGCGTTAACGAATTAAAAGTGGAGATTAAGCGTTTACCATTAAATCAATTTAATGACAACATAATAGTGGGATAAGATGTGATACAATCATACATGTTCTTCATACAAAGATATTGAAATGTCATAAAGACACTTGTTAAATAAATAACATACCATGAAAAGAGGGAATAAATTGTCTATTTTAAACGGATTACTTGGAAATGCTTCCGAAACAAATGTAGATACAGTAGAAAAAGAGTTAAGTGAAATCCTGATTCAAGGTGAAAAGGTAGAACATGCTTATAAATTAGTGCGTGATCTAATTGTATTTACATCCAAAAGACTGCTTTTGGTAGATAAGCAAGGGATGTCAGGAAAAAAAGTAGAATATCATTCTATACCTTATTCATCCATTTTACATTTTAGTGTGGAAACAGCAGGCAGTATGATGGATTTAGATGCGGAGTTAAAAATCTTTATCTCCGGAAGTGCTGAGCCTATCCAAAAACGTTTTAATAAGAGTCTAAACATCTTTAAAGTGCAGCAAGTATTAGCTACTTATACGTTAAAATAATTTCAGTATAAAGACCAAAAAACTTGAAGGGATCGAACCCTTCAAGTTTTTTTGCTATCCAAAATATTAATTCGGGGCAGAGATAGGCGATGAAGCTTTTCTAGTTGTCTAGCTTCATCGCCTTGCCCCTCGGGTCAAATGGTAAAAAGCTCCGGTGGCTGAAGAGCTGCCTCCTCGCTTTTCCCCATTTGCCTGTCGGGGCAGGGCAGGCGATGAAGCTTTTCTTCTAAGATGGGTCAATTGTAAAGTATGCGATAAATAGTATAAAGACTACCACCAGGTTTAGTAAGTTATATTTCATCCTTGAGATTGTCTGTTCAAATTTCCCTGACTTTTTTACAGCAGTAATGCCTACATAAATTATTAATATAGCGATGAGTATAGAGAAAATAGGTTGCAGGGGATATACTCTTACATTTAAAAAATGAACAATTATCACTGCAATAGCCATTACTATGCCATATACCACTTTTTGATAAGTTGGATCTTTCATATGTTCTCTCCTTGGATTGTCATGATTAGTCTATATTCAAGTATTCCTTAAGTTCATTTTCTAGAAACGGTTGAGCTTTTAGCATCTGTTTAAATTGTTTATAAGCTTCTATTTGCTCGTTGGTTGGTTTACCATCTGTTTTATAGGCACGGATTAAAATATTTTTGGGTGTATTTTCCATATCTATAAACTCCACTAATTGAGCCTCGTAGCCTACCATATTCAATATTTCAGCGCGAATTGAATCTGTAGCAAGTGCTGAAAAGCGTTCTTTTATTAGTCCATGCTTGAGCATAATGTTTAACTCAGGGGCATCAAGCTGTCTATTTAACTCGTGCTGACAGCAAGGTACACTTAAAATGACGTTAGCATTCCACTTAACCGCTCGGGCAAGTGCCATATCAGTTGCAACATCACAAGCATGTAAGGTAACAACCATGTCTACGGCAGTTTCATCGTTATAATCGTTAATATCTCCTACCAAAAATTCCAAATGGTCATAATCTAGATCTTTAGCTATTTGTGAACATTCTTCAATTACTTCCTTTTTTAAGTCAAGGCCGGTAACACGAATGTCTAATCCCTTTTCAATTTTTAAATAGTGATAAAGGGCAAACGTTAAATAGGATTTACCAGAGCCAAAATCTAGAATACGAACGGTTTTATCCTTTGGTAAATAAGCCAAAGTATCATCTATAAATTCAATAAAACGATTAATTTGTTTAAATTTATCGTACTTTTGTTTTTTTACTTTTCCTTCAGAGGTTTGAACTCCTAATCGGATTAAAAAAGGATAAGCTGTATGCTCGTCTAACAAGTAGTTTTTTTTACGATTATGAGATAAATCCACTTGTTTCAATGATGTGTTTTTTTCAGTTTTATACATCACTTTATTTTTCTTAGAAAGTTGTATTTGAATTTTTTCCTCAAGAAAATCACCGTGAATTTGGCGGAAATCCTCCAGTAACTTTTCCCATGTTGAAGAGAATTCTTCTATTCGAATATTTTCGTGCTTTAAAATACGTTCGTATTGGTATTCTAATTGGATGTGGTACATATTTTTTATTTCAATAGGCTTTAGTTTGATGCGCTTTATTTCATTAGATTTAGCCCTTGGTTGGCTTATTGTTGCTTGAATCAGCTGTTTAGATAAGATTTGCTTTAATACGTTGTCTTTCATTTCGTTGAATTCCATATAATCGCCTTCTTTTTCGTAAGATACTTGAAATTAGTGTATCACAACGACATATTTCATAGATAGATTAGCTATCGTATAAGAAGAGTTAAAACGTCTATATACCTTTTATAATATCAGAATTTTATGATAATATTAGTGGTGAGTAGTCAATCGAAAGGGGAGATTGGGTTGTTAAATGAAAAAACAATTGGGGAGATAGTAAAGGAAGCCGCAAGTAAGTTTCCTGACAAAGAGGCTTATGTGTACCCTGAGCATGGGATTCGTAAAACTTATAAAGAGTTTGATATGGAAACTGACGAGCTTGCTAAAGCATTTATTGGCATGGGTGTTCAAAAAGGAGAACATATTGCCATTTGGTCAGACAATAAAAGAGAATGGCTATTAAGCCAATTTGCAACTGGAAAAATGGGAGCAGTTTTAGTAACGGTTAATACAAACTATCAGGAAAAAGAACTGGAATATCTATTACAGCAATCAGATGCTACTACTCTTATATTATGTGAATCCTTTAAAACTACTTCTTATCTCGACATTATTCGTGCAATTTGCCCTCAAATAAATACAGCAGAAAAAGGGAATATTCAAACTGAAAAACTTCCCTATTTAAAACGAGTGATTGTAATGAGTGAAAATGACTACCCAGGAATTTATAAATGGTCGGAGTTCGTTGAATTTGCAAAGCAAGTATCGAATGAGACTTTAGAGGATGCAATGAGAGCGACTCATAATGATGAAGTCATTAATATTCAATATACTTCTGGAACGACTGGATTTCCAAAGGGAGTAATGCTTTCCCATAAAAATATAGTTAACAATGGTCAGCTTGTAGGTGACTACATTCATCTAACTGAACATGATCGTCTTTGTATACCTGTACCCTTCTTTCATTGCTTCGGTTGTGTCATGGGAACAATTGCTTCAGTAACACATGGAACCACTATGGTAATCATTGAACAATTTGATGCAGGGAAAGTGTTGAAAATAGTGCAGGATGAGAAATGTACTGCTTTACACGGAGTACCAACCATGTTCATCGCTGAATTAAATCATCCAGACTTTAAGCAATTTGATTTATCTACCTTACGTACTGGAATAATGGCGGGTTCTATTTGTCCGATAGAAGTTATGAAGAAGGTGATGGAAGACATGGGTGCAACTGAAATTACCATTGCCTATGGACAAACTGAATCCTCACCAGTTATTACGCAAACTAAAACAGATGATTCAATTGAAAAAAGAGTGTCCTCAGTTGGGAAAGCTCATCCAGGAGTAGAAGTGAAAATAATAGATCCGGCAACAGGAGAGGATACCCCTGCAGGAGTACCTGGGGAACTATGTACAAGAGGATATTTAGTGATGAAAGGTTACTATAAAAATGAAGAAGCAACAAAATCGACAATTGATGACAACGGCTGGCTCCACACTGGCGATATTGCCGTAATGGATGACGAAGGTTATATCGACATAACCGGGAGAATCAAGGATATGGTAATTCGAGGTGGCGAGAATATTTATCCGAAGGAAGTAGAAGAATTTCTTTATCAGCATCCAGCCATTCAAGACGTACAGGTTGTGGGTGTACCAGACCCGAAATATGGAGAAGAGCTAATGGCTTGGGTAATTCTAAAAACAGGAGAAAGCCTAACGTCAGATGATTTGAAGCAATTCTGTAAAGGGAAAATATCTTATCATAAAATACCAAGATATATTGAATTCATCGATGCATACCCAATGACAGCATCAGGGAAGATCCAGAAATTCTTACTGAGAGAAATGTCAAAAGAGAAAATAGAAGCATAGCCACCAAGAAAAGCGCAACCGCCTATGTCTGCCCCGACAGGCAAATGGGAAAAAGCGAGGAGGCAGTTCCTCAGCCACCGGAGCTTTTACCCATTTGACCCCGAGGGGCAAGGCGGTGCAGCTAGCCACCAAGAAAAGCGAAACCGCCTATGTCTGCCCCGACAGGCAAATGGGGGAAAGTGAGGAGGCAGTTCCTCAGCCACCGGAGCTTTTACCCATTTGACCCCGAGGGGCAAGGCGGTGCAGCTAGCCACCAAGAAAAGCGCAACCGCCTATGTCTGCCCCGACAGGCAAATGGGGGAAAGTGAGGAGGCAGTTCCTCAGCCACCGGAGCTTTTACCCATTTGACCCCGAGGGGCAAGGCGGTGCAGCTAGCCACCAATAAAAGCGAAACCGCCTATGTCTGCCCCGACAGGCAAATGGGGGAAAGTGAGGAGGCAGTTCCTCGCAGTTCATGTTCTCTAGAGTTAGTATTAGCTGTGATCTGAGCTTACACTTAGGATTTAAGCACCGAGGTTATAATCGGTGCTTTTTTCAGTTTTCCTGTATACTTAATTTTATAAAAGGATAATTTTGAGATAAGAGGTGAATGTATGTTTTTAGACCATATTGTTCATTTTGTAAATAAAAAACCTACAGAAGTGACCGGAGATTGGCAACAGCAAGGAATTCATGCCGTGGTTGGTGGACAGCATTTAAACTGGGGGACGTATAATGCGCTTCTTTATACGAAAAATAGTTATGTAGAATGGTTAGCGATGGAAGAGGAACAGGTAGCTAGGCGTGTAGTACACCCTTTAGTAGAATTAATGCTCCATGATTTAAAAGAAGGTCCAGGTTTTGGAACGATTTGCATTAGGGCAAACGATTTGGAAGTACTTAGAAAAGACTTAGAAAATAAAGGTATAGAAACAACAGGAGTATTTTATGCTGAAAGAAAGACAGCTGCTGGATCTTTACGTAAATGGAAAATGCTATTTATTAAAGAAGAAGTTAGTGACAGCTTACCTGCGCCATTTTTTATAGAGTGGGAAGAAACGGATGATGAAAGATATGAGGTGCTTCAGAAGGAGGGAACAGTGAACAATAGTAATCTCCAACTTACCATTGAGAGCTGTGAGTTTCATGTAGAAAATCCAAGGGAAGTAATAGAGAAATGGACTAGCTATCTGAATGTTACTTACGATCACCAAACGTTATTCTTACCCAATACAAATTTAATATTTAAACAGCTGAAACAAGGGACTAAAGAAAGGCTTGTTAGTGTGCAAATTAAAGGCCTCCCTAACCAAGAAGCTATAATTTACGAACAAGGAGTATATCGTTTCGATTAAGAGGAGGATTTTATAATGGAACAGTTAGATGAAAGAGCAATTGTAGTTGCAGTTAAGCTACAAAAAGATGAGCATTTCGAATACGAATTAGAGGAGCTTATTAATTTAGCTGCAGCTTTAGATGTGGAGGTTGTTGGTGAAATCACTCAAAATTTAGAGCGAGTGACATCTTCTCATTATGTAGGAACAGGTAAAGTAGAGGAGATAAAAAATCTCTTCGATGCTACAGATGCAAATCTCGTTATATTTAACGATGAACTTTCTCCATCCCAAATAAGAAATCTAGAGCGGGATTTAGAATGCAAGGTAATAGATCGTACTATGCTAATTTTAGACATTTTTGCAAGACGTGCAAAATCTAATGAGGCACAAATGCAAGTGGAACTAGCACAACTTCAATATATGCTACCGAGACTTGTCGGTCTGCGAGCCTCCCTTGGTCGTCAGGGTGGTAGTACGGGCGGAGGAGTTAGTAACCGTGGTGCTGGGGAAACAAAGCTAGAGCTGGATCGTCGTAAAATCGAAGACCAAATAGCAAAGCTGAAGAGAGAGCTAGAACTAGTTAAGGATCAAAGGGAAACGCAAAGAAAGCAACGTAAAAAAAATAATATACCTGTTGTTTCTCTAGTTGGCTATACCAACGCCGGAAAGTCTACGATTATGAACCAACTGCTTCAAAAGATTGGACAAGAACAATCGAAGCAAGTATTTGAGAAAGACATGCTATTTGCTACATTGGAAACTTCCGTCCGTCAAATTAAACTACCAGACCAAAAGGAATTCCTATTAACTGATACAGTAGGATTCGTCAGTAAACTACCCCATCATCTAGTGAAGGCATTCCGATCAACACTTGAGGAAGCAAGGGACGCTAATCTACTATTACACGTGGTCGATGTTTCTAATGATGAACACCGATATATGATGGATGTGACGAATGAAACGCTACTTGAAGTAGGAGTAAAGGACGTTCCAACAATTTTTGTTTACAATAAATCCGATTTAGCAGACATGATGTACCCACACGTTGCAGGAAGTAATATCTGGATATCTGCAAAAGATGGGAAAGGTTTAGATGAACTACTAGATATTATAAAAAAATATATATTCTCTGACTATGTTCAGTGCGATCTGCTAATTCCATTTGATCGAGGAGATATCGTTTCATATCTGAATGAGAAAGCCACGGTTAAGTCGACCTCATATGAGGAAGAAGGAACGCTAGTACACGTGGAATTAAAAAAATCAGATTATGATCGTTTAGAGGAATTTGTGTATCAACCATAAAAAGAAGAAGCTCCGAATAATTTTCGGAGCTTCTTCTTTTTTTATGCTGTTTTTTCAAATTAGCTCAGTATATTGTAGTTTAAACTTGTTGAAACTGTATGTTATGAAGTCTTGCAAAAATACCTTCTTTAGCCACAAGCTCGTTATATGATCCATCTTCAGCAATTCCATCCTCAGTTACTACAATTACCCGGTCCGCGTCTCTAATTGTTGCTAAGCGGTGGGCAATTATAAGAGTTGTACGATCCTCTGCCAACTCCATTAGTGATTGCTGGATAATTTTTTCTGTTTCTGTATCGAGAGCAGAAGTTGCCTCATCCAAAATGAGAATAGGCGGATTCTTTAAAAACATTCGAGCTATTGCCAGTCTTTGTTTTTGTCCACCTGACAATTTTAGCCCACGCTCTCCTATTTGTGTATCATACCCAGCTGGTAAGGAAGCGATTAAGCTTTCTAAATGTGCTTTCTTAGCTGCGCTACGAATTTCCTCTTCCGTAGCATCCTTTTTTCCATAAGCAATATTTTCTCGAATGGTGCCGGTAAACAAAAATACATCCTGTTGGACTATTCCGATTTGTGAACGGAGTGATTGAAGCGATAAATCTTGTATATTGATTCCATCAACAGAAATTGCCCCATCACTAACATCGTAAAAACGAGGTATTAAGGAACAAATGGTTGTTTTACCTGCCCCGGAAGGGCCAACAAACGCTACTGTTTCACCAGCACGTATGGAAAGGTTAATATCCTTTAACACAGTTTTGTGCTCATCGTATTGGAAGCTAACATTACTAAAGGAAATATTACCGTTTAAATGATTTACTTGAATTGCATTCGGTTTATCTTCGATTTCAGGCTCTTGCTCCACTAATTCTAAGAAGCGCTTAAATCCAGCCATTCCTTTTGGATATAATTCCAATAAAGCGGTAATTTTATCCACTGGCTTAATTAGTACATTTACATATAAAATAAAACTTACTAGCTCTCCATAAGTTATGTAGTTTTGAAAAGAGAACCATGCTCCTACTACCAGGACAACTAAAGTTACTAGCCTTGTCATCATATAGATGGTAGAATGAGTACCTGCCATGACTTTGTAAGCTTTTAGTTTCGCTATTCGGAATTGTGAATTATCTTCCTTGAATCTTGAAATTTCAAAATTTTCATTTGTAAAGGATTGGACAACTCGTACTCCGGAAACGCTGTCTTCTACTCTTGCATTGACGTCAGCGATTTTCCCGTACATATTTTTCCAAGCTTTATTCATCATGATATTCCCATAGGTTGCTACAATAGATAAAAATGGAACCATTATAATAGCAATAATAGCCAACTCGGGATTAATGTTGAACATAATAGTGAAGGTACCTATAATAGTCATTATGGCAATAAATAGGTCCTCGGGTCCATGATGTGCTAGTTCTCCGATATCAAACAGGTCATTTGTGATTCTACTCATAATGTGGCCCGTTTTCGTGTTATCAAAAAAACGAAATGATTGTCGTTGGACATGGTTAAATAGTTTTTGTCTCATATCTGTCTCAATGTTAATACCTAACTTGTGCCCCAAGTAGCTCACGATATATTGGAGTACAGTACTAATAATATAGACGAATAAGAGAACTATACCTACACGAACGATTGTCTCCCAATTTCCTGAGGGCAGAAGGTCATCGATAAACCATTGCACAGCTACTGGGAATGCTAGTTCTAAAATTGCAACAAAAACGGCACTGCTAAAATCAATAATAAATAATCGTTTATGTGGTTTGTAAAATGAAAAAAATTTCTTGAGCATTTCGTATCCCCTTTTCATTATCATAACGACTATTATAACGAATAATTTCAGTTGTCGAAATATTATAATGTTTCTTTTTTGAAAGAATAGGAAATATTTTAATTATTATTTTGTAGAAATGAGGCGTAATTAGATGTTATCGAAAGAAGAAATAGTAAAATCCGTACCGCAAACAGGATTTTTTGGACAGCCGAAAGGGCTTCTATCTTTGTTCTTTACGGAGTTTTGGGAGCGTTTTTCATACTACGGTATGCGCGCAATTTTAATCTATTATATGTATTACGAAGTGACTCAAGGCGGTTTAGGGCTAGAACGATCAACAGCTAACTCTATTATGGCTGTTTATGGTTCCTTAGTTTATATGTCTGGGATTATTGGTGGTTGGATAGCCGATAGACTATTCGGTACTACTAGAACAGTGTTCTATGGCGGAGTATTAATTATGATCGGTCATATTGTACTGGCATTCCCAGGTGGTTTAACTACCTTATTCATATCCATGGCATTTATCATTATTGGTACTGGTTTATTAAAGTCTAATATTTCTACTATTGTCGGTGATTTATATTCCGCTGAGGATGCTCGTAGAGATTCAGGTTTCAGTATTTTCTATATGGGTATTAATATGGGAGCTTTCATTGCACCATTAATTGTTGGGACAATCGGCTTAGAGTATAACTTCCATTTAGGATTTGGTTTGGCAGCTGTAGGTATGGCAATCGGATTAGTAGTCTTTTTACTAACTAAGAAAAAATATTTAGGCTTGGCAGGATCTTATGTACCAAATCCGCTTACTAAAGAAGGAAAGAAAAAATTCTTTACGAGATTAGCAATAGCTGTAGTAATTATTGTTGCACTTGGTTATTATCTGATTCAAGCTGGTATTATGACGATTAACGTTTTCACTATGACTATCTCCATACTTGGTATTTTAATCCCAACTCTATACTTCATTATTATGTATAGAAGTGATAAGTCAACGGAAGATGAAAAGTCTCGTTTACTTGCTTACATTCCACTTTTCGTAGCAGCTATGATGTTCTGGGCAATTCAAGAACAAGGTTCTAACATTTTAGCTCAATATGCAGATGAGCGTGTAGATCTAACTCTTGGGTCATTTGAAATTTCACCTGCGTGGTTCCAATCGTTGAATCCATTATTTATCATCGCCCTTGCTCCAGTCTTTGCGTGGCTATGGGTGAAACTTGGGAATAGACAACCGTCAACCCCTCGTAAATTTGCATATGGGTTATTCTTTGCGGGTCTGTCCTTTGTCGTAATGATTTTCCCTGCTTACTTTAATGGTACTGATACGTTAGCTAATCCTATGTGGCTTGTTCTAAGCTTTTTCTTAGTAGTACTTGGTGAGTTGCTTCTTTCACCAGTTGGTTTGTCTGCAACTACAAAGCTAGCTCCAGCTGCTTTTGCTGCACAAACGATGAGTTTATGGTTTATGACAAATGCCTCTGCACAAGCAATTAATGCGCAGGTTGTAAAATTGTACAAGCCAGAAACAGAAATTATGTACTTTGGAGTAATAGGTGCAATTGCAATAGGGTTAGGGGTAATTCTTTATCTAATGACACCGGTCATCCAAAAATACATGCGTGGTATTCGTTAATTTGTAAAAAAAGTGAAACCTTTCAATAATTTGTTCGTATGTTAAGTGTGAAACAAAGAAGGGATGGGACTAACATGAAGAAATGGAAAATGCTATTAGCGGCTACTACGATGACTTTTGCATTAGCTGCTTGTAACGACACTGCTACACCGGCTAATAAGGAAGTAAAAGAAACTACTGATATGACTTTGGAAGAAGTATATAACAAGTCAATGGAAGTATCTGAGGAACTGAAAAGTGTTTCTGCTAAAGTGAATCTACACCAAAAAATGAATATACCAAGTGAAGAAGCAAACGTAGAGCTTAAGGCTGACATGGATATGGATGTAGTTATTGAACCAATGCAAATGCACCAAAAAGGAACAACTTCTATGAAAACAGAAGACGGATCAATGGACGAGTCGATGGAAACAGAGATGTACTTCAATGGAACTGAGTTCTATATGTATGAGGGAACAGGGAAGCAGTGGATGAAGCTACCAACAGATGCACTGGGTGACATCATGGCACAAACTAACTCAGCTAATCCTGCTAGCTCGCTTGCTGAACTTGAAGATTATATTAAAGACTTTAAATTTGAACAAGATGATAAAAATTATATTTTGACACTTGATGCATCAGGTGACAAATTTAATGAATTAGTACAAGCTCAAATAGATGAAACGCTTCAAAGCATGGCACAGGCTGGAGAAGACGTACAGCTAGATGTAAAAATTAATTCAATCAGCTATTTAATTCATATTGATAAAGAGAGCTTCCAAACTACTAAGGTTGATGTTACTGTAGATATGGATATGGAGGCAGAAGGCGAATCTATTAATATGAATCAAGATATGAAGACAGATTTCTCTAACTTTAATGGAGTAGAAAAAATTGAAATTCCTCAAGAAGTTATTGATAGTGCGATAACTATATAAAACTGAGTAAAGCCTGCCTATAATTGTTGGATAATTCAACATTTATAGGCAGGCTTTTTATATTTCCTTCAAGCCCTTTAGTTTTTTAAAAGTTTTCTTAATAAAGTAATGTTAGGAAACATTAAATTTAGGGAACACTAAAAGGGGAAAATTATTTAATAAAAGGAAGGTTAGCATGCTAACCTCTTTGACTTGGCTTATGTAAGGAGGCAATATCAATGTATGACTGTATTATTATCGGAGGCGGCCCCGCAGGCCTGGGTGCTAGTTTAACTTTAGGAAGAGCACGAAGAAAAATTGCCTTATTCGACGATGGGACAAATCGTAATAGAGTAACTCATGAATCACACGGCTTTATAACAAGAGATGGCATAAAACCACATGAATTCAAAGGGATTGGGCTAAGTGAATTAAAAAATTACCCGAATGTAAGTTACTTTAATAAGACCATTATTGAAGTAAGGAGAGAGAAAGAGGAAGGTAATTTTATCGTAAAAACAAGAGACAATAATGAATATGTTTCCGAAAAATTATTGCTTGCAACAGGTATTCAAGAAGTGTTTCCGATTGAAAGTATTCGGAAGTTCTATGGAAAAAGCCTCTTTAGTTGTCCTTATTGTGATGGGTGGGAGTTACGGGATAAGCCACTTCTGATTCTAGCTGAAAAGGAAGAACACATCCTACATATGGTTAAACTCATTTATAATTGGTCAAATGACCTGTTGGTGCTAACTAATGGAAATAACTTATCAGAGGAAGGTATGCGCGAGCTTGCCAAGCATAATATTGAAATAAAAAATGATCGAATAGAGGAACTTGTGGGTGAAGAGGGTTATCTCAAAGAGGTAAAGTTGGCGTCCGGTGAGATTATTAATAGAACTCTTGGATTTGTTGCTCCCACGTATTATCGCCCAAACTACTTTGCTGAGAAATTAGGGTGTGAAATAGATGAGAAAGGAAGAGTGATGACTGATCCACGTTGTCGAACAACACAAAAAAATGTATATGTTGCTGGAGAATCTAGAAAGCCTATACCTTCATCTCTTTTGATTGCAGCTGCAGATGGAAATAAGGCGGCAGTCTCCATTAACACAGATTTGACGGAGGAACGATTCTAGTATTTTTATAAATGCATCTTTGACTCATTAAAATCTGTCTATTCTCCTAATCGATTACCCTTGAAAGCAGAGGTTGCTTAGAACCTCTGTCCCCTCTCTAAAATTAGCTTATGAATCTATATCATTCGCTAATTCTTTGTACTTGTAAGCTATCTGGCTTATAATTCTTATAATAAATAGGAGGGATTCTGTGAAAAAATGGTTTTATCCACTAGGACTTGTTACATTACTAGGGTTTACAATGCTGTTTTTGAATATAGCTAAAGATGAAGTAGTGTCGTTAGATCAAAAAATGGGCAACCTTCTTGAAGGTAATTCATTTATCACAGCATTTCACTATTTTGGTGATACCAAATTTATTTTACTTATCGCGTTATTAATTATTTTATTATTATGGATACGTTCTCATAATTATCGAGGCATGCTATTTGTTTTATTTACGGTTGGGGTAGGGAATGCCTTGAACCAGCTCCTTAAAAGAGTAATCCAACGAGAACGTCCCGACGTCCCTTCCCAATTAGAAACTTATAGTTTCCCCTCTGGTCATGCGATGGTTGGCCTGCTCTATTTGTTTACAATTGCTTATTTAGCTACTGAGCATCAGACTAATAGAAAAATCACCGTAACCATTTGGTTGGGGGCCATATTCATGTCCGTCATGATAGGACTTTCTCGAATAGCAGAATCTCGACACTATGCATCCGATGTGTTTGCTGGGTGGATGGTAGGGTATACATGGTTTGTAATGGTGGCTCTTTGGTACGAATATAGAAAGCGTAAGAGAAAAAATAAAAAGAATAGATTATAAATCCTTTCCGATTCGTGGAGAGGATTTTTTGTAAGGAGGAAAGAAAGTGTTTGAGATACCGAACCATTTAATGGATATATGCATAAAAAGAATAGAGGGATCACCGGTTGAAGGTTTTGTAAAAGGTAAAGGACCGAGAAAGCCTACTCTTATGCTGGTGGGAGAAGCACCAGGAGAGAACGAGGCTATACAAGGTCTCCCTTTTGTAGGGAGAGCAGGGGAGGAACTAAAAAAATCGTTAGCTAGTATAGGACTAACAAGAGAAGATGTATATATGACAAGTGCTGTAAGAAGCCGTCCATTCATATGGAAAGATAAAAAAGAAAGAAACGGCGAGACAGTAAAAAAGAAGTATAATCGCCCACCCACTCAAAGTGAGATCCTTGCTCATGCTCCAATATTAGATTTTGAACTATTAAATATTTCTCCATTACTAATCGTTACGTTAGGAAATGTGGGATTACAACGCTTACTTGGAAAAAGTGCGACAGTTTCTAAATTACACGGTCAATTATTGCAAAGACCAGTTCAAATTTTAGAGTCTTTAAACTCCACCCAATATACTTGGTCTAGTGAAACCTATACAATTATTCCAACCTATCATCCTGCTTCTGTATTCTATCGCCCTTCCAACAGAGAATTTCTAGAAGACGATTGGAAAACGATAGGGGATTACATTAAAACGCAAAGATTTTGACACTTTCTTAGGTTGAAGAAAGTTGCTTAAAGGAAACTTTTTAAGTATAATAAGCTTAAATTAGAGAGAAAGAAGATGGGTCAATGGATGGAAATGTAGTTTTTGCATTATTACTTACTTTATTTGCTGGCCTAGCTACTGGAATAGGGAGCTTATTGTCTTTACTTACTACTAGAACAAACAAAAAGTTTCTATCTGTAGCACTTGGGTTTTCAGCTGGAGTGATGATTTATGTTTCCCTCGTAGAGATATTTGTTAAGGCCAAAGATTCATTAGTAGAAGAGCTAGGTTCTACTAATGGCTATTGGGTTACTTTAGCTGGTTTCTTCGGCGGGATGTTTTTCATCGCTTTAATAGATAGGTTGATTCCTTCACATGAAAATCCGCATGAAGTAAAAGGTGTTGAGGATATGAAACTCAAACCAGCGAATGCAGAAGATGCTCGTTTAATGAAAATGGGTATGTTTACTGCTCTTGCTATTGGTATTCATAATTTCCCAGAGGGGATTGCAACCTTTGCTTCAGCATTACAGGATCCTAACCTTGGTATAGCAATAGCTATTGCAGTAGCTATTCATAATATTCCAGAGGGGATTGCGGTAGCGGTTCCTATATTTTATGCTACGGGTAGTCGAATGAAAGCATTTAAACTTTCATTCCTATCCGGGCTAGCAGAACCAGTAGGTGCTTTAGTTGCCTTTCTAATATTGATGCCATTTTTAAATGGTGTAATGTTCGGGATAATTTTTGCGGCAGTTGCCGGTATTATGGTATTTATTTCGTTAGATGAGCTATTGCCTGCTGCGAAGAAGTATGATGAAACTCATTCTTCAATGTATGGGGTTGTAGCTGGGATGCTTGTGATGGCTTTAAGTTTAGTATTAATGGCATAAAAAAGGCAGTGAAGGTCTCCTCGTGATGAGAGACTTTCACTGCTTTTTATATGAACGGAGACTCCTATTTAAATAGAGGAAAGCTGAGGTGGCCGTTGTGATTCCCCTTTGCTTGGTTTTTGCTTTAAAGAAACAATTCCTGTTTTATTGATAGAGGTTGGTACAAATTCAAAGCTAGGAAAAGAGTCTTTCATTTGAGAGATGAACTCCATCTCCTTTCCTTTTTGTACAAGAGACAACAGGGTAGGGCCAGCACCACTAATACAAGTACCGAAAGCACCTGCTTTTTTTGCTGCAATTTTTAGAGCTCTACTATGTGGGATTAGGTCTAATCGATAAGGCTCATGAAACAAATCCTCTTCCATGTATATACCTGCCTGCTCAAAGGACTGAGAGAGGAAAGCAGCTACCAATAAATTTGCAGAAGCACTAGCCTGTGTCGCGATTGGTCGTGTGTAATGCTCAGGTAAGACATTTCTAGCTAGTTCTGTTTTAAGTTCAAATGAAGGAATAGCTAATACAAAACTAGCATTTATATGGTATGAATGAAAAACGTGAATTTCTCCATAATCAGTACTAGAAGATATAGTAAAACCTCCAAAAATAGAGGCAGCCGCATTATCAGGATGGCCTTCTATCATTGTAGCTATTTTTAGCTTGTCATGAGCAGTCAGCTGAAGCTCTAGCAATTGATTGGCTACCTCAATTCCAGCAACTACTGCAGACGCACTACTTCCCATACCGCGGGCTAGAGGGATTTCGCTTTTTAATCGTAATGCACAAGCTGGTAGTTCCAGTCCATGCATAGCTGCTGTTTTAGAAGCAGCCTGGACAATCAGATGATCAGCTGGGTCGGAGACGACTGGTAGATTCTCAGTCAAATTTTCGATAGAAAGCTGGGGAGCAAGTTCTACCTCAACTTCTAAATACTTGTCTAATGCAATACCTATTGAGTCAAAACCAGGACCTAAGTTTGCTGTGCTTGCTGGTATTGAAATAGTCCATGACATTATGCGAGCACCCCCTCTATAAATGCACTTAGTGCAGTTGCGTTACTTTCAATTTTATGTGGTGGTTCCACTTTTACATCAATTGCAGTTTGCGGATCCTTTAACCCATTTCCAGTTAGAATGGCAACGACCTTGCTGCCAGGTTTTATCTTACCTTCCTTGGCAGATCTTAAAACTCCAGCGATGGATGCACAGGATGCAGGTTCTGCAAAGATACCCTCTCTACTAGCAGTTAGCTTATATGCCGCAATCATCTCATCATCAGATACAGCCTCGATAAGTCCTCCTGATTCATCCCTTGCAGCAACGGCATATTCCCAGCTTGCTGGATTACCGATCCGAATGGCTGTGGCAATTGTCTCAGGAAATTCTATAGGTTTGCCTTGAACTATAGCGGCAGCACCCTCTGCTTCAAAACCAAATATTTTGGGTAGTCCAGTTTGCTTTTTGTCGTTATATTCCTTAAACCCCTTCCAATAGGCTGTAATATTCCCGGCATTGCCAACTGGTATTGCTAAATAATCTGGAGCAGCTCCAAGTACATCGCAAATCTCGAAAGATGCAGTTTTTTGTCCTTCTATTCTATAAGGATTTACAGAGTTTACTAGAGTAATCGGGGAAGATTCGCTAATAGTACGAACCATATCTAATGCCACATCAAAGTTACCTTCTATTTGAATAACTTCAGCTCCATACATATAAGCCTGAGCTAGTTTCCCAGCAGCGACCTTTCCCTCAGGTATGACAATTACTGCACGCATTCCGGCTCTTGCTGCATAGGCAGCTGCAGCAGCTGAGGTGTTACCAGTAGACGCACAAATAACTGCTTTGCTACCTTCCTCTTTCGCCTTAGCTACTGCAAATACCATTCCTCTATCTTTGAAGGATCCTGTTGGATTTGCTCCTTCTATTTTTGCGAATAACTCAATTCCTAATTCTTCTGATAAATTTTCTAATTTAATAAGAGGGGTATTCCCCTCTAATAATGTAAGTTTAGGTGTATTTTCTGTAACAGGTAAGAATTCTTTGTATTGTTCAATAAGTCCTTGCCAAGCCATGTAAATTTCCGCCCTTCTGTTCTTCTTGAGTAAACATTTGTATTTGTATAAAGGACATTTTACTCTAAATATTTCAAAAAAACAAGAAAAAATTTATATTGTAAGTTACCTAAACAATGAGTATACTAATCATGTAAACTAAAAACATTACAGGTGTAAAGACAGGGGAATAAAATGACTACAATTAATGAAGAAAAAGTTAGTAAACAAAAGCCATTATCTAAAAATAAATTGCTTGGTATAGCAGGGCTAGCATGGATGTTCGATGCAATGGACGTCGGGATTTTATCTTTCGTTATCGCAGCCTTAGCTACTGAGTGGGCACTAACCCCAAATGAAATGGGCTGGATTGGAAGTGTTAACTCCATTGGTATGGCAGTAGGTGCTCTAGTATTTGGGGTATTGGCCGATAAGGTTGGCAGAAAGAAAATATTTATGATAACGCTCATCTTGTTTTCCGTAGCAAGTGGTCTATCTGCTTTAACTACCACGTTATTTGCATTTTTAGCTCTACGCTTTCTTGTAGGTATGGGGCTTGGGGGAGAGCTACCTGTTGCGTCTACTTTAGTGTCAGAAAGTGTGGAGGCAAAGGAAAGAGGACGAGTAGTTGTCTTACTAGAAAGCTTCTGGGCAGCTGGTTGGATTATTTCCGCATTGATTGCTTACTTTATAATTCCTGACTATGGTTGGAGAGTAGCACTATTGATCACTGCGTTACCTGCGTTTTATGCGATCTATTTACGTTTAAAGCTACCTGACTCTCCAAAATATACTGAAAAAAATACTGAAACTAGATCTATCATCCAAAATATGAAGGGTGTATGGGCAAAGAAGTATGCAAAAGCAACACTCATGTTATGGATTGTCTGGTTTACTGTCGTGTTTTCTTATTACGGGATGTTTTTATGGCTACCGAGTGTGATGGTCATGAAAGGTTTCTCTCTTATCCAAAGCTTTGAGTATGTTCTCATTATGACCTTAGCCCAATTACCTGGTTATTTTTCTGCTGCTTGGCTAATTGAGAAAGCAGGACGTAAATTTGTTCTTGTTACCTATTTGTTAGGGACTGCGGCAAGTGCTTTTGTATTTGGGTCTGCAGAAACAACAGCGGTCTTGATCGTATCTGGTATGCTGCTGTCCTTCTTTAACTTGGGAGCGTGGGGAGCATTGTATGCATACTCACCAGAGCAGTATCCAACTGTTATTCGTGCAACAGGATCAGGTATGGCTGCATCTGTCGGACGTATTGGTGGAATACTTGGCCCATTATTAGTAGGTTCTCTAGTGACTGCTGGGTATGAAATTGGATGGATCTTTGGTATCTTCTGTATTGCCATTATCATAGGTGTAATAGCAATTATATTTTTAGGAACGGAAACTAAACAAGTGGAACTAGAATAAGAAGGTAAAAAGCTGCTTCCTATGAGGCAGTTTTTTTATTGTTTAGGAAATTCTTCCTCGCTTTTTCCCATTTGCCTGTCGGGTCAGAACAGGCGCTTGCGCTTTTCTTGATGTCTAGCTCCATCGCCTTGCCCCTCGGGTCAGAACAGGCGCCTGCGCTTTTCTTGTTTGTCTCTTGGTTAAAAAATAGTACAATGAAGTTATCTCATAATAAAGGGGGATATAAAAAATGCCAGGCTCAAAACACAAAAAGATATTAATAATTGGTTCGAGTGGAGCGGGTAAATCTACTTTTTCAAAGCAGCTCGCTAAAAAGTGGGATTTGCCATTGGTTCATTTAGATTCCCTCTATTGGAACGAGGGGTGGGTCCCGGTTTCAAAAGATGAGTTCATAGAAAAGGTAAAAAAGAAGCTAGAAGAGGATCAGTGGATTATAGATGGAAACTTCAACTCAACACTTGAGTGGAGAGTGAAGTATGCAGATTTAATCATATTTTTGGATTTCCGACGAACACTCTGTACATATAGAGTATTAAAACGGGTTTGGGCACACCATGGGAAGACTAGAGATGACATGGCTTCCGGCTGTAATGAGAAGTTGGATTGGGAATTTCTAAAGTTCGTTTGGGGATTTCCAAGTAAAGTCAGGCCTACCATACTTAAGGTGCTGTCTGAAGCTGGTAAGAGCAGGGACATATGCATATTAAGAAATCCTAAGGAACTAAAGACATTTTTAAATACTGCTCCACCAGTAAAATGAAATATATTAGGGGTGTAAAAAATGAAAGAAAAAATATTGAGTGACAGGCAAATAATCGAGTTAATACCTCCGAATGCAGATATCATTCTGCCTTTAACAAATGGCGAACCACATAAGCTTTTGGATATATTAGAAGAAAATGCTCATGACTTAACGAATGTAAAGGTACATCAGTTGTTGGCATTAAAGCATCGTCCTTATATGGAAGGTGCCTATCCTGGAAAGTTAAAGCATGTTTCTTACTTTCTAAGTGGAGCAACGCGAAAGGCATTCCATCAAGGTCTAGTCGACTTAGTGCCAAATCACTTTCATGAGATGCCTAGAATTCTACGGTCATCCACGAATCTTTCGATGGTTATGGCAGTTGCATCTCCTATGGATGAATTTGGGTACTTTTCCTTGGGGACACAGGCAGATATAGTGAGTGAGTTTATTGGAACAGTGCCATTCATATTAGAAGTGAATGAGCATATGCCAAGAACATTTGGTCAAAATCAAGTTCATATTAGTCAAATACTTGGTTATGTAGAAAATAATCGTCCTTTATTAGAAGATGTGGCGCCTCCGATCGGAGACAAAGACCTAAAAATAGCAGAGTATGTTACTGATATGATTGATAACGGAGATACGTTACAAATTGGAATAGGTTCTATTCCAAATGCGGTTGTAAGCCTACTAAAAAATCATAAGCATTTAGGAATCCACACGGAAATGTTTGTAGATGGAATTGTCGACTTAGTGGAGGCGGGTGCTATTGATGGTACACAGAAATTTACGAACAGAGGAAAAATAGTAGCTACTTTTGCGCATGGATCCAAGAAGTTGTATGACTTTCTAAACAATAATCCATCCGTAGAGTTTTTGCCGGTTAGTGTTGTAAATGACCCACGTGAAATTGCAAAGGAAGAACGAATTGTATCTATTAATGCAACTACTGAGGTAGATCTGTATGGACAATGTGCTTCTGAGACAGTTGCAGGTAAATATTATTCATCTTCAGGTGGACAAGCTGATTTTGCAAGGGGAGTAAGATTTTCTAAAAAAGGAAAAGGCTTTGTATGTATGACATCAACCGCCAAAAATGACGAGATTTCTCGCATTAAGCTTTCGTTAACACCTGGGTCTATAGTGACTACATCTAAAAATGACATTGATATGATTGTCACCGAATACGGCGTAGCTAGTATGTTCGGCAAGCCGATTTCCAAGCGGGCTGAGCAGCTGATTTCAATCGCTCATCCTAAGTTCCGAGAAGAGCTAACATTTGAAGCGAAAAAGATGGGGCTAATTTTATAATGAAACCAATCGAGCCTACTTTTTTTCATCAACCAACATTAGAGCTTGCAAGGGATTTAATAGGGAAGTACATAATCCATGAGCATACTAGTGGTCTGCTAATTGGGAAAATTGTTGAGACGGAAGCATATATGGGGGCAGAAGATCGAGCAGCTCATAGCTTTGGTAATCGCAGAACGAAGCGAACAGAAGTAATGTTCGGGGAGCCAGGACTAATTTATACGTATCAAATGCACACGCATACATTGATTAATGTAGTTGCAGCTCCAACGGGCATTCCTCAGGCTATTTTAATACGTGCTGTAGAGCCAATAGAAGGTTTGGAACAGATGAAAGTGAATAGACGTGAGCTTCCAATGAAGCAATGGACAAACGGTCCAGGAAAGCTGACGAAGGCAATGGCTATTACAATGGATTACTATGGGCATCATTGGAGTAAAAAACCTTTGTATATGTCAGAGGGTGAGGTAGCTCCATCCATCTCTACTGGACCGCGCATTGGGATAGAAAACAGTGGAGAAGCCGTTCATTATCCTTATCGTTTCTGGGAAACTGACAATCCATATGTATCGAAAATGCGATAGAACAACTAAAGTGCTGATTGATGGGTACTAAAAGTCCTCAAGGAATCTTAAGCTAATTTTGAAGCTAATAAACGAGGAAATAATGTAAAAAGAAAGAAGGCAATTCTGTTCTAAATCGAACAGAAAGTGCCTTCTTTTTTTGAACATGAAAACATTTTAAATATCGTAAGTTTTTTGTGCCTTCTTACAGCTAGTTAGATGCATGAAATACCGTTTGTATAGATATCTTTCAATTCTCTGACTCGATGACTCGGCCCATATAGTATTCGTCTACGTATTGACCATTAATGAGCAAGGAGTTTTTTCTTAGCCCTTCGTTTTCGAAGCCAGCTTTTTGGTAAAGTCTGTATGCCACCATATTCTCTTTTACAACGGTGAGCTCTAGCTTAGTGACACCATTTTGTTTTGCCCAGAGAAATGCTCGGTTAATAAGTGAAGAGGCAACACCTTTTCTAGAGAATTGCTTTTTTACTCCTATTACTAAAGAGGAGCGATGTCTTGCTCTAGGAGCAGAATGACCTTGAAGTAATATAAAGCCGGCAAACTGTCCATTCATAATGGCTAGGAAAAGGACCGAGTTAGGCGAGCTTTTCCAAACAGTCATCTGCTTTCTTATATGCTGAACGGTCATTTGAAAGTCAGACTCCCCATACAGCATAAAGTCCGTTTCTGAAAAAATAGTCTCCTGCAAAGTAATGAAGGGACGAGCATCGTCTAGCTCTGCTTCGCGGATAACTAATATATCTTGATCTATGTCGTTTTCCTCATCCTCTACTTCATTCATTGCCTGAAAGATAACCGTCTCTCCTAAAACTACATCCTTTACTGAATACCCATAATTTATCCACGCAAAGTAGTGTAAGGCAGGCGGTTTTGTTTTTTTCCACCAACTGCTGCTTAAGTAGGCTGCATTTGGTAGTGCTTGCCCTATGATAGCCTCAATTTCTTCATATGTAAGGATAAATTCTTTTTTAATGCACTTTTTAAAGTAGTTAGATAGGGGAATATACTTACTCTCAAATTGTTTAACCATTATGAATTTATCACTCATTTCTATCTTTAAAATGAAATATAGGCTAATTATAGCATTTCCTTTTAACTAATCATATATCTAAAAGCATATTAATTGGTAAAAAAATACCTAAAAAGGATGCTGTCCGTTAAAAGGCAGCATCCTAGCTTATAGATTTATTAAACTTCAGTTAAATTTAAATTCAGTGCCGGTCCGAAGAATTCATAGTGAATATGATTTTTTGCAAATCCCAGCTCCAACAAATGATTGATCATCGCTTCCATAAAGCTTACTGGACCACATACATATACATCTCCATCTTTGTGCGCATACTCTTTAATAATCTCTTTTGTTATAAATCCATCTCCTTCTTCGGAGTATAGAGATTTATATATGCCATTTTCCAAGGAATCAATTAAAGAGCGAATATCTTGGTCAAAGGGATGTAAATTCTTCTTACGTGTACTATATATAAAGGAAACAGAACGTTCAGGCTGATTGTTTGCTACTGTTTCAAGCATACTCATCATAGGTGTGATTCCTACTCCGCCGCTAATAAAAGTTACTGGAGCAGTTTCTTCCTTATTGAGCGTAAACTCCCCAGCAGGAGCACTTATCTCTACTTTATCACCTATATTCATTTGTTTATGAAGATGTACGGATACTTTTCCTTCAGGATTGCTTTCGTCTTCTTTCTTTACGGAGATTCGGAATGCGTCTAAATCAGAAGCTTTAGAAAGACTATATTGTCTGTTCATCAAATATT
The DNA here is from genome assembly GCF_023713305.1 of Psychrobacillus sp. MER TA 171. Taxonomy (NCBI): domain Bacteria; kingdom Bacillati; phylum Bacillota; class Bacilli; order Caryophanales; family Bacillaceae; genus Psychrobacillus; species Psychrobacillus sp. MER TA 171. The sequence continues at coordinate 158,863 of NZ_JAMAWN010000004.1, forward strand.
GTTCTCCTGGAATATTTACCCGTAAAGTAATATATTGACCTGGTTCATAGGAAGGTAAAGCTCCTCCGTCTCTAGGCTTAAAGTAAAATGAGGTAATATTATCGCTTTCCTTTACCTTATCAGTAATGATAAAGTCTTTAAAAAATCTCCAGCCTCCTTCTTGATTTTCGGCTGCAGCGTACATATCTTCTTCAATTCCTATAAAAGCATCTGCGATTACTCCATATGCTTCAGCCCATGCATTAATTATTTCGTCTGTTGCCGCATCGCCTAATACTTCTTTTATAGCTCCTAAAAGATGTTGACCGACAATCGGATAATGTTCAGGCTTAATCCCTAAACTTACATGCTTTTGCCCAATTTGTTTTACGACAGGAATAATAGCAGCTAAGTTATCAATATGAACAGCTGCAGCATAGACCGTATTAGCTAAAGCATTTTGCTGGCGACCTTTCTCTTGGTTAGCATGGTTGAAAATATTTAATAGCTCTGGATTAGCTTCAAAAAGATTTTGATAAAATGTAGTTGTGATTGCTACTCCGTGTACTTCTAAGACAGGAACAGTGGATTTTACTATATCAATTGTGTGTTGGGATAACATATGCATCTGCACATCCTTTTCATTTTTAGCGCTATCCGTATGTACCTGCATGACATCTTCACAAGAGCATAAATAATAGCGCTTTGTTTTTATAAGTTCAACATACCCCTCTTCAAAATTAAAAGCAATATCTAAAATACATCTTTTAATCTTTGTAAATAAACAGTCACATTTCTTTCACGAGTTTGTCATAGTAGGTATAATGGAATGAATGGCGGTGTTAGTATGAGAATGACAATGTATACAGACTTTTCGCTTCGAGTATTGATCTATCTAGGAGCAAAAAACAAAGGCGACCTATCAACTATTAAAGACATTTCAGAAGCATATGGTATTTCTAAAAATCATTTAATGAAAGTGACTTATGATTTAGGGAAACTGGGATATATTGAAACGATTCGTGGTAGAGGCGGCGGTATTCGTTTGGCTATGGAGCCAGGGGAGATTAACGTGGGACAAGTTGTACGGAAGACAGAGGATGACTTCCATTTAGTAGAATGCTTTGATTGTCAGGCAAATCGATGTGTAATAACTCCAGCTTGCGGGTTAAGGAGAGCTTTAAACAGAGCACTAAAAGCCTATTTAACGGTGCTAGACGAATATACACTTGCAGACTTTCTTAATAACAAGGATGTATTAGCAAATTTACTTTTCAATGATAGACAAGATATATGATAAAATAAGGTCGGAAAAAGATTTTTAGGAGGATTATTCATGGAAAAGGTACTAGTTTTTGGACATCAAAACCCTGATACAGATACAATTACTTCAGCTATTGTATATGCATATTTAAAAAATGCGATTGGCGTAGAGGCTGAGGCAGTTCGTTTAGGCGAATTAAACAATGAGACTAAATATGCACTTGAGAAATTTGGGTTTGAAGCTCCACGAATGATAAAAAATGTAGAAACTGAAGCGACAAAAGTAATTTTAGTAGATCACAATGAAAAACAACAAAGCGCAATTGGAATAGAAGAAGTACAAATTACAGAGGTTATTGACCATCACCGTATCGCTAACTTTGAAACGGCAGATCCTTTGTATTATCGCGCAGAGCCAGTAGGGTGTACTGCTACGATCATCAATAAAATATTTAAAGAAAAAGGTATCGAAATACCGTCTAACATTGCAGGCTTGATGCTATCCGCTATTGTTTCAGATACGTTATTATTTAAATCCCCAACGTGCACGGAAGAAGATATTACGGCTGCGCGTGAATTAGAAAAACTAGCTGGAGTAAATGTGGAAGAGTATGGCCTAGCTATGCTAAAAGCCGGAGCCGACCTTAGTGATAAGAGCCTAGAGGATTTACTTTCGTTAGATGCGAAAGAGTTTACTATGGGTGAACATAAGGTAATCATTGCTCAAGTGAATGCTGTTGATGTGAATGACGTGATGGGACGTCAAGAGCAATTAGAAGAATTGATTAACATGGAAATTCAAGAAAAAGAATTAGATCTATTCTTTTTTGTTGTAACAGATATCCTAAATAATGACTCCGTAGCTTTAGCGTTAGGGAAAATGGCATTAAAAGCGGAGGCTACATTTAATGTGGCGTTTGTTAATAATGTTGCATTATTAAAAGGTGTCGTTTCACGTAAGAAGCAAGTAGTACCAGCATTAACAGAAGCGTTAGCTGAATAAATATAAAACTTTCTAGTGTAGTTTTTAGGAAGTAACATTGGAAAGATACCCCAAGAGTAAAATCTCTTGGGGTATTTTTGTATAGTAGAAAACTTGAGAAACGGCCTTATGTCTTAGGCTGGGAGGTTACGATAACTGGCTTTATTAATCATTAAGAACTATTTAAAACAAATCTTTATCAGGAAAAAATAAAAAAGTTTACGATATCTTGTTATTTGTAGGACAAATAGGGTATATAGCAAAGAGTATAAAATTAGGAGGGAAATAATATGGGGTGGCTTGAGACCTTTGTTGATGGGTTCAATAATATTTTATGGACTTATATATTGATTGCCTTGCTCGTTGGAGCAGGTTTGTATTTTACGTTTAGTACAAAATTTGTTCAATTTCGTTTGTTTGGAGAGATGTTTCGTTTAATTACAGAGAAAAAAGAAGAAAAAGGTGGAGTCTCCCCCTTTCAGGCATTTACAATCAGTACTGCCTCTCGAGTAGGTACAGGTAATATAACGGGAGTGGCTTTAGCGATAGGTATTGGGGGGCCAGGGGCTGTATTTTGGATGTGGGTTATAGCTGTAATTGGTATGGCGACTGCATTTATAGAAAGTACTCTGGCACAAGTATATAAGGTAAGAGATGGGAAAAATTTTCGTGGCGGCCCTGCATATTATATGGAGAAAGCACTCGGGAGTAGAAAGCTTGGAATAGTATTTAGTATTCTTTTAATCTTGTGTTTTGGATTTATATTTAATGCTGTGCAATCCAATACAATCGCTGCTTCTGTAGGAGAGGTATTTGATATTCCTCCTTATTTAATTGGAATCGTTTTAGTTATATTAACAGCAATTATTATCTTTGGCGGTGTACATAGGATTGTCCGTGTTACTCAGATAGTTGTTCCTGTAATGGCCCTATTCTATTTGGCTATTACTCTTTTTGTAGTTATTACAAATATTTCTGAAGTTCCAGGAGTGTTCAAGTTAATTGTTACACATGCTTTCGGTCTAGAGGAAGCTGTAGGAGGGACAATTGGAGCGGCTATTATGCAAGGAGTTAGACGTGGATTATTCTCTAATGAGGCAGGGATGGGGAGTGTTCCAAATGCTGCAGCAACGGCAAGTGTATCTCATCCAGCGAAACAAGGTCTTGTTCAAAGTTTAGGTGTATTTTTTGATACAATTATCATTTGTTCAGCAACCGCATTTATTATTATTTTGGCAGGCCTTTATAGCACAGGTGAGGATGATGGGGTTGTTCTTACCCAGAACTCATTAGCTGTTCATGTTGGTGAATGGGCTCCTTACTTTGTAGCAATAGCTATTCTTTTCTTCGCATTTAGTTCTGTTATGGGTAATTATTATTACGGGGAAACGAATATAGAATTTATGAATGCAAGCAAGGGATGGCTTACGGCTTATCGTTTTGTAGTATTAGGTATGGTAATGTTTGGTTCTATTGCACATGTTCAGCTTGTTTGGAACTTGGCCGATCTCTTCATGGGATTAATGGCTACGCTGAATATAGCGGTTATAATCCTCTTGGGTAAAGTAGCCTTTAAGGTATTAGATGATTTTACAAGGCAACGAAAAAAAGGGGAAGATCCGGTCTTTTATGCTAAATCAATACCAGGACTGAAAAATACAGAGTGCTGGGATGAAGAGGATAGATAATCAGTAAAGAAGCTATATAAATATTTTAAAGAAGGCTGCGAAAATTTTACGAGTCAGTAAAATTTCGCAGCTTTATTTTTATCTAATAATTATTCTGCCAGGAAGTCTTATTATAAGGTGTCCTAGCCGTACCAACCTATTATAAAAACTAGTTGTATTTTTATCTAATGCGTTTTGTAATAATATGGGGCGGGTATCAAAGGCTTAAGAGAGTTACTATCAATCCATTTACGTTCTGTGAAGCAATTTGCATAAATAGAGTTTCATTTTAAATGCAGAATTATAACAATCGACAAGCTTCAGACATACGCTAGCCCTATGAAAAAGCATCCTCTAAATCAAAAATCCATTCTACTCTCTTGTTAAAAACAAATAAATTTTATTATTCTCTTTGAATTGTTCGTGTTTATCCATAAAAAAGGAATTATGAAATGGATTCTGTTGAATAAACTTTCATGAATAGATAGACACTAGTATAAATAAAGGAGGAAACATAATGACAGAAAAGATATTACCGGGAAACTTAGAGTCTTATTGGTTAGCTAATAATGAACTCCCATTGTTTCCTAAGTTAAATGAAAATATAGAGGTTGACGTATTAGTAGTTGGAGCAGGTTTAACAGGAATAACTGCGGCATATTTACTAAGTAAAAGTGGAAAATCAGTGGCCGTTATTGAGGGAAGTAAAATTTTAAGTGGAACAACTGGTTTTACAACAGCAAAGGTAACCGCCCAGCATGGACATGTATACCAGCAACTGATCAATACCTTTAATGAAGAAAAAGCAAAGTTATACTATGAGGCACAGGCAGACGCTCTTAACTTCGTGGAACGTACCGTCTCAGATTTAGGTATTAAATGTGATTTTGAAAAAGTACCTGCCTACATATATGCAGATACGGAAGCGGGAGTAGATACTGTTACAAAAGAAATGGACGCCTATCAGAAATTAGGTATTGGACCTGCTACTCTAACGGAAGAAACAGAGCTTCCATATCAGGTGAAAAAAGCACTTAGGTTAGAAAACCAAGGACAGTTTCATCCTGTAAAATATGCCAAAGCTTTAGTTGATCACTCAGTACAAAATGGGGTACATTTCTTTGAAGAGACTCGAGCTAAAGATCTTCTATCAGACAATATCGTTAAAACAGTAGACGGCCACAAGATAAAAGCGAAGAAAATTCTCGTTTGCAGCCATTATCCTTTTAATGATGAAAATGGTTTATATTTTACACGGTTAGAACCACACCGTTCTTATGTCATAGCCGCTCCTGCAGAAAAAAGCTCTCCGAAGGGTATGTACATTAATGTAGAGCAACCCACAAGGTCAATTCGTTCAGCCTTAGGATCAGACGGGAAAAGATATATTTTGTTGGGCGGAGAAGGTCATGTGACAGGAAGGCAGGAGGGAGATACCACTGCTAAGTATGAAACTTTAGCTGCCTATGGTCGGGAAAAGTTTAACTTTCAATCGTATAACTATCGATGGTCTGCACAAGATTTAGAAACATTAGATAAAGTCCCTTATATTGGTGTAATGACCTCTGACAAACCAGATGTATTAGTGGCCACTGGTTACCGAAAATGGGGTATGACTAACAGTGTAGTTGCTGCTCAAATTATGGTAGACAATGTATTAGGGAAAGAAAACCGGTTCGCAGAATTCTTTGCACCTACAAGATCAAAAATGAAAAAAGAAGATATTACTAAATTCACAAAAGCTAACGCGAGTGTTGCTAAGGAATTCGTTAAAGGTAAGACTGAAAAAGTAGATCTCCAACTTGAGGATTTAAAAGTAGGTACAGGTGATATTGTAAAAGTAGAAGGAAAAAAGGTAGGCGCATACAAGGACCAGGATGGAAAAGTGTATTTAGTTAAACCAGTATGCACCCATTTGGGTTGCGATGTTGCGTTTAATAATGCAGAGAGCTCTTGGGATTGTCCATGTCATGGTTCGCGCTTTAACTATAAAGGTGAGGTGCTGGAGGGACCAGCGTTCGAACCATTAAAAAGATTAAACTAAGAAGGCTAATGTTATTAGCCGTTATATAAGAGCCAAGAAAGTTATTTATACCTTCTTGGCTCTTTTTTTGTGTTGTTTTTCTTATTCCGGCTTTCAGATATCATTAGTATTGTCTTTCTAAAGTATATCGATTAAAATTATCGATATACATAAAGGAAGTGATCGATATAAAAAGGAGAAGAGGGTTTGTTCAGCTAGCGATACTACATTTGTTGGAGGAAGGTCCAAAGCATGGTTATCAGCTGATGAAGGAATTAGAAAGGCGAGCTGGAGGATTTTATTCAGCCAGTGCGGGGACCGTGTATCCAGCTTTGCAGGAATTGCTGGAGCAGGAAATGATTGATTTGTTACTTGAATCAGAGAAGAAGATTTACTCTCTAGGTGACAAGGGGCAGTCTCGACTTAATGAATACTCTAAACAAAAAACAGAAGATTTTTGGGACAATTGGCAAGCGAGATGGGAATGGCAAAATTCGTCGGAGGCCATTCAGCTTAAAGAGACACTCGATCTATGGGAGGATGAGCTAAGGAAAGCAGTTAAAGCCTCTAGAAAAGATAAGGAAAATACAATTCAGTTAACAGCTTTCATCCAATCTATTACAAAGCAGTTGCAAAAAGAAAATCTATAGAAGGGGGAGATAATATATGAAATCCCTACAAAAGCTGCTTCGTTATTTAAAACCATATACGGTTTTTGCTATATTAGCTCCTTTACTCATGTGTTTAGAAGTGGCAATGGATTTACTCCAGCCAACGATTATGCAGCATATTATCGATAATGGTATTGCGGAAAATGATAATGCCTATGTTATCCAGATGAGTATATTAATGCTCGTCACTGCATTTATCGGTTTAATAGGAGGAGCTGGTTGTACGGTTTATAGTTCCAAGGCTGCAGTCAATTTTGCTGCTGACATTCGGAGAGATGTCTTTCAAAAGACACAGCAATTTTCTAGTGGTAACACAGATACCTATGGAACGGGAAAACTTATCACGATTGTGACAAATGATGTCACTTCAGTACAGCAGGCATTAATGATGACATTACGTATTTTCGTACGAGGACCATTGTTGTTTATAGGCTCAGTTATTATCGTATGGGTCACTGCAAGAGAGTTATTTCCAGTATTATTAGTGACTATACCTATTTTAATGGCATTTATTTATTTCTTCTCATCAAGAACAGGCAAGCTTTTCGTCAAGGTACAGAAGGCAATGGATAAAGTAAATACGAAGTTACAAGAGACATTTTCTGGTATTCGAGTTATAAAAGCATTTAATCGAAAGCATCATGAAATAGAATCTTTTAAAAATGTGAATGACACTTTGACTAAAAGGAATATGGCTGCAGAACAAGTCATCTTATCGCTAATGCCTGTCATGTTATTTATCGTAAACGTAGGTGTTGTTTTTGGGATGTGGATGGGTGCCATCAAAGTAGATGAAGGGACTATGCAGGTTGGAGTTATTCTAGCTTTTATTAATTATCTTAATATTATTATGAATGGTCTTATCTCAAGTAGTCATGTATTAATGCAAATTACTCGTTCCTTTACCTCAGCAAACCGTATTCAGCAAGTTTTAGATACGAATATTGAAATACAAGAGCCAGTAAATCCGATACATCAAACTTATGTAACTGGAGAAGTAGAATTTAACCAAGTTAACTTTAGCTATAGTAAAAACGGTGAATATGTCTTAAAGGACATCTCATTTCAAGCGAATCCTGGTGATACAATTGGCATAATTGGATCAACAGGAAGCGGTAAGTCTACCCTAGTAAAGTTAATCTCTCGGTTATATGACCCAGACACGGGAATGATTCGAATAGGTGGTAAAGATATTAAGGAATATCCTTTAAGAGAGTTACGAAGCCTAATCGGATTTGTCCCTCAAAAGGCTACCTTGTTCTCTGGTACCATCGAGGAAAACTTACGCTATGGAAATGAAAATGCAGATATAAGACAGATGGAAAATGCAGCTCGCTCCGCAGTAGCCTACGAGTTTATCGAGAAACTGGAGCAAGAATTTGAACATGAGCTGATGCAGGGTGCAACCAATTTATCCGGAGGGCAGAAGCAACGCTTATCTATGGCGCGGGCCTTTATTCGCCAGCCTAAGATTCTAGTTTTTGATGATTCTACATCTGCCGTAGATGCGTTGTCTGAAGCAGCAATACAAAAGACTTTAAAAGAACAGTACGGAGAAGCAACAGTGTTTATCATTTCTTCTAAAGTATCTTCTATCATTAATGCTGATCAAATATTAGTCATTGACGATGGTCGTATAGAAGCTACTGGGTCACATGATGAGCTTCTGCAGACTAGTAAGGTATATAGAGAGATTTATGAAACGCAAAGTGGGAAGGGGGTCCTTTCAGATGAATAAAGCATCCACTCAACCACCCAATGCCATGGGAAGGGCTCGAGGTCCAAGAGGGTTCGGAGGCCCTGTGGTCAAGGCAAAGGATAGTAAAGGCACCATTAAAAGAATATGGGGTTACTTAGAGAAACAAAAAATAGCTCTCATTGCAGCAAGCGGCTTTGTTATTGTGTCCACCTTGCTAAATTTACTTGCACCATACCTTATCGGAGTCATAATTGATGACTATATTATTCCTAAGGATTTAAATGGAACTCTTCGTTTCTTAATATTTTTAGCATTAGTATATACAGCATCTTCGATATTCACTTGGCTACAAACATTTTTAATGGTGCGAGTGTCGCTAAAAACCATCCAAACACTGCGCCAGGAATTGTTTATTAAATTCCAAACCTTATCATTACGATTTTTTGATAAACGGACCCATGGAGATCTTATGAGTCGTGTGACGAATGATATAGAGAGCTTAAATAATGCATTGAGTCAAAGCGTTATCCAAATATTTTCTTCCATTCTGATGGTAAGTGGAGTGGCTATCGCAATGTTTGCATTAAACTGGATATTAGCGATCGTATCACTGCTAATCATTCCGCTTATCATTTTTACTACGAAAAAAATTATCAAATATAGCAGCAGTAACTTTATAAAAAGACAGCGAGATTTAGGAGAGTTAAATGGTTTTATAGAGGAAGCAATCTCAGGTAATGAGGTTATTACTCTTTTTGGTCAAGAAGAGAATACGTTTAATAAATTTTCAAGTGTAAATGAAAGGCTGCGAGGCTCTGCCATGGCTGCTGATACAGTATCCGGATTTTTAGGCCCAATCAATAACTTCATCAATAATCTTGGACTTGCGCTAATTATCGGAGTAGGGGCAGTGATGACAGTACAAGAGATGGCGACAGTTGGAATTATTGCTGCTTTTGTTACCTATTCTCGTCAATTCTTCCGTCCGATTAACCAACTATCTAACCTGCTTAACACTTTTCAATCTGCGATAGCAGGGGCTGAAAGGGTATTTGAGATTATGGATGAATCACCAGACATGCAAGATAAGGATAATGCTTTAGATATAAAATCCTTCAAGGGGGATGTACAATTTTCTCATGTAAACTTCTCATATGAAAAGGAAGCCTCTATCCTAAAGGACATAACCTTTCAAGTAAAGGCAGGAGAGAAGGTTGCATTAGTTGGTCCCACTGGATCCGGCAAAACGACGATTATAAATCTACTTATGCGCTTTTATGATATTGATTCTGGAAATATTCAAATAGATGGAGTTAACATTCAAAACTATAAAATTAGCCAGCTTCGAGAAAAAATTGGAATCGTGCTTCAAGATACGTTCTTGTTTTCTGGAACAATTATGGAGAATATTCGCTATGGACGTTTAAATGCTTCAGATGAGGAAGTTGTAGCTGCAGCCAAAATGGCATCTGCTCATAGTTTCATCAAGCACTTACCAGATCAGTATGAGACCATCATCACCTCCGGCGGCTCAAGTCTTAGTCAGGGTCAGAGACAGCTCCTAGCGATTGCTAGAGTAATATTGGCGGATTCGGACATTCTCATATTAGATGAAGCTACTTCTAGTATAGATACGAAGACAGAAATAGAGATTCAGCGAGGATTAAATAGGCTATCAGAAGGAAGAACAAGCTTTGTGATTGCACATCGACTAAAAACAATAGAAAACGCTGATCGAATATTGGTTATCCATCATGGGACACTAATTGAATCTGGAACACATCAGGAGTTGCTACAGAAAAAAGGGTTCTATTCTGACCTATATGAAAGTCAATTTAATATTTAAAATAGAAACTTTGTGGGGCTTGTCAATGGCCTCACAGAGTTTTTTAAAATTAAAAGTATTTTAGAACTAATAACTTTAGGAGGCTAAAGTGAAATATAAGTCGAATTATACAACAAAAGATATAAACCTTAGTATGAAAGTAGCTAATTTTTTTTGCGTTTTAGAGCTATTTTCAATAGAGACTTTCACAACTTAAAGAAGTAGCTTTTAGTACAAGAATGTTCAATAATTAAGATAAGAAAAAAAAGGAATTGAGGTGAAAAGAATGGAGAGAACGTTTTCGGTCAAACTATTATTTGAACATATTTCCTCGCCTGAATCTATGCCTAATAAAACATTTGAAGAAACCATCAACATCGTTCGAGCACCTAGATTTGAAGATGTAGATCGTTTAGTAAAGGAACATTTTAAAGACGTCACTTATACCAATGCCTTTGGAGAAAAGACAATAATAAAATTAGTGATGATTCTTGATGTTTTCGAAATGGTTGACAAAATTGAAGAATCATTAGAATTTGCAGAAGTCTACAGCCACCATATAATCCTCGATGAAGCAGCTCACCTAGATAGAACTTATTGAATGTGCTTCAGTTTTAATAGTAGGTCACTTAGATCTCCAAATAGATAAAGGCGAGTAACTGGGACGGACATGTTCGGGTACTCGCTTTTTTTATAATGTTGATTTCCATTGTGGCGGACGCTTTTCGCGGGCACGGCTCCAGCCTTCTCCCTCGCTTTGCTCAGTCCGGGTGCTTCCGCTCGTGCTGTTCCCGTAGAAGTCGCCGCCTCCATTTCAATCAACTTTTCCCCCTAAAAGTAGAAAACAGTAACCAAAACCTCAAGTTCATTAATGACCTTTTTAGTAACTTCAAGCACAATTGACTTAACATTTCACATCCCGACAACTCAAGTATAAAATAATAGGAAGTTGCTTAGGAAAATCAATACAAATAGAACCAATAAAAAGACCCTCAGTTTTGAACTGAGGGTCTTTTTACCTTAACTATTAAAGAAATTTAGATTCAGGCTTGATTGAAGTGATTGAAGGTTTGTCTTCAATTGCTAATGTAATTCCGCCTGTTGTTGCTACCAATAAAGCAGCTACGCAAAATAATCCCACTAAAAACTTTTTCATAGTAATTCCTCCCAGTTAGATACTTTTAATTGTTTTATATGATAATTAAAACCTTGTTCATAATAAATTGTTGACTGCTTATACTGTTTATCACTAGATAGCTTTTTAGCTAAAACATTTGAATAAATAGAGCAATGTTTATACTCCTGTTTACTTTCAAAATAATCCAATGCTTCTTTGAAGGTAGCTATTAGATCTTTCTCTTCAAATAATATAGCTTTAAAAATGCTTAAGTGGTGTGTATACAACAATTTATTGTTTTCATTTAATGAATCTAGTAATTCTAATCCTTTATTTAACCAAACTTTGGCATTAACAAAATCACTAATTTTATAATAGGATTTTATTATAGAAAAGATAGTGATTATGCTATCGTTTGGACTGGATTTTACACTTAAGCTATTTTGAAAATGATTTAATGCTTGCTTTTGGTTTTTGAGCAGTGAATGACAGGCACCTAAATTATGCTCAATCATGCCAATGAATTTTGATGATTCTATTTTTGAACTAATCTCCATCGCTTTTTCATACGTAGCTACTGCATCTTTTAAAACACCTGTATTTTTTTGTGCTATTCCTAAAATAACTAAGCATTCTATGGACCGTTCAATCAGAATCTCTTGATTGAAGTAGGATAGCGCCACTTTAACGTAGTCGATAGCAAGGATATACCTTGACTCTGAAAGAAGAGATAAGCTGGATATATAGTAAAGTTCTGCCATTTCCCAATCTTCCATGCGATAGCTTTTAATTAAAGAAAAGACTTGCATAAAAATTTCAGTTGCTTGCCTAAATTCATTGTTTTGATAAGCTATAATGCCTTGTATGGTAGAGAGATAAAATAGCTGCTCAGTAGTCATTTCTTTCTTGAATTCTTCCAAGATTGCTAAATTTGTTTGTACTTCACTTGTATAATTTGGAAGCATAAGAGTAAGTCTTGTCTCCATTACTAGAAGTGTTAGCCGATTAGGCTCGAAAGGATGCTCTTCTATGTAGACGTGGAGGTCTTGATATAGACTTTTTGCTTTCAATTTATCTCGAGAATTAATAACGCTTTTAAATTGGCTTTTAAACTGTGATAATTTTACTTCATTGCCATTGCTGTTCAATGCATCGACCGGGATATTTAACCTTTTTACTAGATGTTGTTGTATATCCTCACTAGGGATAACTAACCCATTTTCTATTCTACTTAGATAAGAAGGAACGCAAATACCTGAAGCTAAATATTCCTGCTTCATATTTTGTCTCTGGCGTTCTAATTTGATTAGCTGCCCTATATTCACCTAATTCAACCCCCCTCGAGTAGGATCTAAATAGGAAACAAAATCAGATACTATAATAAAGATAGCATAAAAAAACTGAAAAAAGTATAGAATTGGATTATTATGAAAGTGAATGTTAAAAACTATAGAAAAAATGGTGTTTTTGTATATCACTTTCCTAAAATGGTTATGAATATTTTAAAAGTTGTAATTTAATGGTACCGATATGAATTTATTTTACTATGAAAATAAAGTGATAAAATAGTCTTTTGGGAACCTTAAAGTTAAAATTTTACATTCAAAACCTGTTGAATAAGCAAATAACTACGCTTGGCGTTTACACTTTCTTAGGTGAATTTAGAGGGTTAAAGTTATCTTATTCTACATTAGAAAGAAATATGACAGATAGATTCTAAGATAATCCTTGTCCTTGTGTAAACTCTTTATATAATTCATGACTACTTAGTAATTCTTCATGTGTACCGGTGCCTGTAATTTCTCCCTGCTCTATAAAGAAGATTTGGTCTGCATGCATGATGGTTGCCAATCGATGGGCGATGATTAAGGTAGTACGACCATTCATTAATCGTTCTAGTGCTTCTTGAACAAAAGATTCTGATCCACTATCTAAGTTTGAGGTAGCCTCATCTAATAACAATATTTTAGGGTCATGTAAAAGTGCTCTTGCAATTGCTATTCGTTGTCTTTGCCCGCCAGATAGCTTCATTCCTCGTTCGCCCACAAGCGTATCGTATTTGTCAGGAAGCTCTTCTATAAAGGACGAGGCATTTGCAGCTTTTGCAGCCTCTATAATCTTTTCCATCGAAGGGATTTTTGTCATACCATAAGTCATATTAGACAAGATAGTACCGCTCATCAAAGGGCTTTCCTGTGATACATACCCCATTTTAGAGCGCCAATCCCTTAAAGGTAGTTCGTGAATAGGAGATCCGTTAAAATAAATTTCACCATGGTCAGGCTCGTAAAACCTCTCGAGTAACGAAAAGATAGTAGTTTTTCCTCCACCACTTGGTCCTACAAAAGCGGTAACTGTACCAGGCTTTGCTTCAAACGTAATTCCATTTATAATTTTTTTGTTTTCTCCATAAGAAAAATGAACGTCTTTAAAAGTAATTATCCCATCTTCCAACGCTATTGATGCTTGATCCTCAACAGGTTCACTGTCCATTGCAAATATCTCTTGAATTCGTTCCGTTGCTCCCACAGCCTTTTGGAAGGAGGTAAAGAACGTTGCCATTTGAGCGAAGGGAAAAATTATTTGAACTAAATAGAAGATAATTGCCACAAGGTCTCCAGCAGAGAGTGTGCCATTAGAAACCTGTAATCCTCCATAACCTAAAATGACAACTAGGATAGCCATCATAATAAGGGTCATAAAAGGGGATATGAATGATTGAATCTTGGCTTCCTTCAGTCCATACCGATAAAGTCTTTGGATTGCCTCTCCGCCACTAACGGTTTCATTTTCTTCTGCCCGGTAAGATTTTACTAGTCTTATCTCAGATAGAACTCTACCTAGCAATCCAGAAAATGAGGCCATTTCTTTTTGGGTTGCCTTCGCGACCTTATGCATCATAGAACCTAAAGGCATCATAATAGCCATACTTAGTGGAACGCTTATAAGCATGATTAATGTCATTTTCCAGTCTATAAAAAATAAAATGATAACTGAACCAATGATCGTTATGATACCTGATACAAAATTAACTAAGTGGTCAGTGATTAATGATTTTAATGTAGAAGTATCTTGAGTGATACGACTCATTGTTTCGCCGCTTTCATGTCGGTCATAGTAGGGGATCGGTAAATGAAGAACCTTGCTCCATAGCTTGTTTCTCAAATCAGCAACGACAAATTCTCCTATGTAGGACAAAAGGTAGTAGGAAAAACCACCGAACACGGCCTGCAATATAAATACAGCCAATAACAATAGGATAAGAGTCCAATTGAAGCTAGTTGAGGTCAATGAGTCAACTAGTGTTTTAGTTACTAAAGGTACTACTAAACTAATGACCGTGCTTAATAAGGAAAGGATGATAGCTAAAACTGCTATTTTAACTGGCCACCTTAAGCTTTTCAGTAATTGGAAAAAATTTTTAGTAGAAGAGGACATGCTAAATACTCCTTTCTCCATTTCTTATACCAAAAAAATCGTGCAAACTAAAGCTGCACGATCATTATAAAGCCTGAGTCTCCGCCTTAGGTCTTTTTTGCAACTCTACGACTAGGGGGTCTGCAGACATTTCTAAAAGACTAGCTTGCTTGTTTTGCAAATCTAATCGCATTTTTTCTGTTTCTAATAGGAAATTGTCGTATTTAAGCCGTTCTAGTTCAATTTCATCCTTTATTACCTTAGATTTCATAGACTGCATTTTGCGTAAATGGGTTGTCCAAATAGCCGTTAACGGAATCGAAAAGACCATTACTATAGCAACAAGGCCAATAAAAAGTCCAATAATATCTTCCATTTAAATACCTCCTCTTCTTTTTTCCCTAGTATATACGAAAAATACAGAAAATAGTTTCCAATTGAGTTAAATTTTAAAAAAAGACGTATATCTTAACGCTTTTCTTTAATGGCAGGCGACTTAAGAGGGGAGTAAATAGATAATTTTTAGAAAATGAAAAAGCTAATCTAAGGATTGTATTATCCTTTGGATTAGCTTTTCAAAAATCATGTTATTTATTTAAGTAGGCCCAAGCGTATTGAGCATAAAGCTCTGCTCCTGTTACAAGTGAATCTTCATCAATATTAAAGTTACCATGGTGGTGCGCCCAATCTGTATCCTTTTCGGAGTTTCCGCATCCTACTAGTGCAAAGCTTCCAGGGGCTTTTGTTAAAAATGCTGAGAAATCTTCTCCACCCATAGTAGGCTTTTCATCATATACAGAGTCAGAACCAAATGCTTCGCTTGCTACCTGTTGAACAAGCTTTGCGCTTTCTTCCTCATTATCTACTGCATCTGTTCCACGAGTATAAACTACTTCTGCTGTTGCTCCGTAAATGGCTGCCACGTTTTCCGCATAGTCTTTAATGCTCTGTTCCATATGATCACGAGTTTCGGGGTGGAACGTACGAACTGTTCCTTCAATTTCTGCATTTTCAGCAATAACATTGAACCTAGTACCAACAATCATTTTTCCGATTGTTAGTACCGCTGGACTTTGTGGATCGATAGTGCGCGAAACGACCGTTTGAACGTTCATCACAAAGGAAGAGGCTACAAGGGCAGCATCAATACATGCTTCAGGAATAGCGCCATGCCCACCGCGACCTTTGAACTTTACAGTGAAAAGATCGGCTGCAGCAAATGAAGGTCCAGGGGTGCAGGATACTTTACTTGTCGGCATTTGTGACCAAATATGTATACCGAATACATTGTCCACACCTTCCATAGCACCTTGTTCAACCATAGCTTTAGCACCTTGAGCAATTTCCTCTGCCGGTTGGAAAAGCAAGCGAACCTTTCCAGGCAGCTGGTCCTTCACTTCAGATAATGCCTTAGCAGCAATTAGTAGCATAGACGTATGAGCATCGTGTCCACAAGCGTGCATTTTTCCTTCTATTTTAGATGCGTACGGCACATTATTTAGCTGCTGTACCGATAGAGCATCCATGTCGCCGCGTAATGCCACAGTTTTCCCATCAGTTTTGCCATAGATTTCTGCGATAACTCCTGTAGGCTCTGTTTTACGATAAGTAATACCTAGCTTGTCTAAATAGTTACAAATAAATTCTGTAGTTTTAAATTCTTCAAAAGATAATTCTGGCTCACTATGCAATTTCCTACGTAATTCAGTTAGCTCCTCACTGTTGTTTTTTATGGATTCCTTAATTTGAGTGTTAATCATGCTGTTCCCTCCGTTAGTCGTAATACTGTTTCATATAAAATAGTTGCTCCCTTAGCAAGGTCCTTAGTATCCGACCACTCTTCCGGGCAATGACTTAGACCATCCCTGCTAGGGATAAAGATCATCCCACATGCAGTATAATCAGAGAAAATCATGGCATCGTGACCTGCTCCACTACTAATCTGGCAATAGGAAATGTCTAGTTTCTCGCATGCCTCTGTTAAAAGAGAGTGAACTTCTTTGTCCATAACCTTTGGCGTCGTGTGAAGCAGCTGCTCAGCGACGCTTTGCACGTTCGAATTATTTTTAGATTCAATTAGTGCCATTACCTTATTAATTGCTTGCTGAACTTTTTCCTCTTCTCCTGAACGTATATCTACTGAAAAGATTACTTTGCTTGGAATTACATTAGAGCCGTTAGGGAAAACTTCTAATTGTCCTGTAGTAATAACGGTCCCATGTCCTACTTCTTCAGCAAGCTTTGGAAATGCGGAAATGATTTGTGCAGCTGTGACTAATGCGTCGGCTCTTTTGTCCATAGGTGTCGTACCTGCATGACCGGCTCTGCCTTGAATAGTAACCTCTAGCTGAGTTAGACCAACAATAGCATCCACAACACCTATAGATATGTTTTTTTCTTCTAAAATAGGACCTTGTTCAATATGTAACTCCAAAAAAGCTTTAATCGTTTTCGGGTCACGGTATTTTTCCTTAGTAAAATCTAAACCAATATTAGTCATGGCTTCTTTTACTGAAACTCCGTTTTTGTCTTTGATGGATTGAAAATCATCTTCAGACAATAACCCCATCATTCCCCTAGAGCCCATTAGCCCACCGCCAAAGCGAGAACCTTCCTCCTCGACCATTGCAATGACCTCCAGCGAGTTAACTGGATGGATTTGCTGTTCCTGAAATAAAGCGGCAACTTCTAAACCGACTACAACGCCAGCCGCTCCATCGTATGCTCCTCCGTTTGGTACAGAGTCAAAATGAGAACCTACTATAACCGATGGTGCACTTGGGTCGAGGCCTTCAAGTTTTCCAAAAATATTCCCGAGGCCATCCTCTGAAACAGTTAAGTTATAATTTCTCATCGTGTCTTTTATATAGTTTCTAGCTTCCAAATCTTCTTTTGAATAAGTTAATCTTGTTACCCCTGCTTCTGGGGTAGCTGTATATTGACTTAAAAGGTTGATATGCTGCTCTATTCTTAGTTGATTGGCTATCATTCTATCACTCCTTATAAGAATCCTACGAAGATACCAGCGAGTACAACAGATACAATTGTTACACTAATGAATCCCCCAACTAGCATTGGTGGGAGCATGTGGCTAGTTAAAACTTCTCGTTCCTTCTCATCCTCGGTTAAGGCCTTGATCACTTCGTTTGTAATAATGTAGTCTGCAGGGAAACCGTATAGTGCGGTTAAGGAAACAGCAAACGCCATGTTTTTACTTACCTTTAATATCTTACCGATGATGAATGAGAATATGTACATACCAATTACTCCTAAGATGATCGTACCGACTAACGGATATAGGATTTCCATAATCATAGAAGGAGTTGCATTTTTTAAAGCGTCGAAAACAAAAAGCATTAAAACTAGAATACAAATACCGAAGCTGTTTGCCTTTTGAAGTACATTGCGTTCTAAGAAACCGATGCTTCCTGAGATAATACCGAATAATAAGCAAAGAACAAAGGGACTAATTTCAATAATAGGGTTTAAAAGTGTAGAAACCCCATAGGCTAGGAACCCAACAAAGGCTAGTCTAAATAACTTGAAATAATCTGTATTGTATTTGGCAGGTAGGTTTTTAAACATCTTTAGTTCTTCTTTTATATTCTCTGTTGAATTTTCCGCTTGTCCGTCAATAGTCAATTCTCCCTGACGGAATTTGTTCAAAAGATATTTACCTTCTTTCTTAAGAACAATTGATGTAAGGGGATATCCTGCAAATCCTTGCATGACGTATATAACAATTGCAAACACAGATAAGGTGGTAAGCCCTGCATTTGCAGCACCTTCTGACATGATTAAGGCAGAAACAACGCCACCAACTAATGGCGGAATCGCCACAACAATGGTTTCAAAATCGAACAATAGAATACCAATTGTGAATAGTATGATAATTATTCCTAAAATTCCAGCTAATGATATTAAAATAGTTTTCCATTGTTCCTTTAACTGTTTAATAGAAAGAAGTGTTCCCATATTTGTAATTAGCAAATAGATCATCATAGTTGCAACTACTGGTGGTACACCGGCTATAGAGACAATTTCCTTTGGGAAAAAGGTCCAATATCCGATGATGAAAAGGACGGCTGATACGAAAACAGAAGGAATCCAAGCCTTTGTCCGAGTGGAGACCAATTCTCCAATAAATAAAATAGCAATAACGAGAACCAAAGCGATCATTTGTGGCATAATTTTCCGTCCTTTCAGATAATAAAGAATAATCAATAGATTAACATAAAACTTTACTAGAATAAAGTATATAATATATTTCAGAATAAGTAATTTATTTAAGTGGAAATGTAAGTGTTTTCATGTAGCAATAGGAAAAGGGCATTCCATTTTTAGTGGAATGCCCTTTAATATTAAAAGTTATTCAGCAGGATTTAGCTCTAACTCTACTGAAATTTTGATATCTTCGCCGACTAACACGCCGCCTGTTTCAAGTGCTTGGTTCCAAACTAAGCCAAATTCTTTTCGGTTTACCTTAGTCTCTGCTGAGAAAGCAACTACTTCCTGTCCCCAAGGGTTTTTACCCTTACCGCCATACTCAACTTCAAATGTGACCGGCTTAGTTACGTCTTTGATAGTTAAGTTGCCAGTTACATCGTATTCGCCTATGTCAGTGTTTTGAATTTCAGTAGCCTCAAATGTTATAGTTGGGTATTTCTCTGCATCAAAGAAATCCTCGCCACGTAAGTGATTATCACGATCCTCGTGGTTCGTATTGATTGAATTAACATCAATACTAAAAGTGATAGTGGCACCTGTTAAATCCTCGGCCGTACCCTCTAAATCAGCGGTAAAGTGAGTAAAGCTACCTTTTACTTTAGATACCATCATGTGTTTTACAGAAAAATCGATACTAGAATGTGCAGCGTCCAAATTAAATTTTGTCATTTTCATTTCCTCCTACATTTCTGTTTTTAATAGCAAATTCAAACGTAATAGTTTGAGAGTAACTCTTGGTTACTTTATGTAAGTAACTATAAATTAATAATATAATTACGTCAAGTAATTTAATTACTTTGGTTTTACAAAAAATATGAACAGGCGTATAATACTTAGTGATAGAGGTGATTAATATGAAGGAATTATCATTATGTCCGCGACTTTCCAAGGCAATGGAATTGTTAGGTAAAAGATGGACAACTTTAATTATTTATCAATTATTAGACGGTTCTAAGAGGTTTAATGAGATAGAGTCTTCTCTTCCTATAAGTGGACGTTTGTTGTCCGAGCGATTAAAAGAATTGGAAAGAGAAGGGATTGTGCAAAGAACACTTTTTTCTGAGGTTCCAGTTCGAGTAGAGTATAATTTAACGGATAAAGGTATGGCTCTTAAGGAAGTCATAACTGGGATTGAAACCTGGTCCAAGGATTGGTTATAATAAGACACTTGAAAGTTTATATAGGTAAACGCATAGTATGTAAGGTGATAGGTTAAAGAAGAAAGGATTGTCTTTTTTGAACAAACAAGTATGGTACAAAGAATTAATTACAAAGCTAGATCCAAGTAATGTGAAAATAGACGAAGCTCTTCATGTACACACGATGACTCGCATGGGTGGCATGGCTGACTTATTTGTTACACCTGAAAACGAGCAAGAAGCAGCTTTTATAGTTGACTATACTCATAAAAACAATATCCCACTGTTATTGCTAGGTAATGGTTCTAATATGGTTGTCAGAGACGGTGGAGTACGTGGCGTTGTTCTTTGCTTAGAGAAACTAGATAAAATTGTTATTGAAGGTAATCATGTATATGCTGAAAGTGGAGCTGCTATTATAGATGTCTCCAAAGCCGCTGCAAAGGAATCGTTGACAGGTTTGGAATTTACTTGTGGAATTCCTGGAACAGTTGGTGGAGCAATGGCAATGAATGCAGGAGCTTATGGCGGAGAAATCAAGGATGTAATTTTGCAGTGTACTGTTCTTACTCCTGAAGGTGAAAAACTGGTACTTTCAAAGGAAGAGCTGGAGTTAGAGTATCGTAAAAGCATAATTACAAAAGAAGGTTACTATGTCTTATCGGCTGAATTTGAGCTGAAGCCTGGAAACCCAGAAGAAGTAAATGCTAAAATTGCTGATTTAACCTTCCAACGAGAGTCTAAGCAGCCGTTAGAGTATCCTTCTGCTGGAAGTGTGTTTAAACGACCGCCTGGATACTTTGCTGGTAAGCTAATCCAGGATAGTGGTTTACAAGGGAAGGGCTTTGGTGGAGCAGAGGTATCTACTAAACATGCAGGTTTTATCGTCAATAAGAATAATGCAACTGCTACAGATTATATAAATACAATTGAAATGGTGAAAAAAGCAGTGCATGATAACTTCGGGGTTGAGTTAGAACTAGAAGTTAAAATAGTTGGGGAAAATAGTAAATAATATAAATCTAGTCCTATGAATATACATTATTCATGGGGCTTTTTTTATCTTCCAGTATCAGGGGCTATTCCAAGAAATTTAAAATGATGGGCAGGGGTTTACCTGGTTTTGTCGAATTATGACATAGAAATACAAAGGGGGTAATTATTTGAAAAAAGGCAGGAAGGTACTTCTTTGGATATTAGGAATACTAGTGGCTATTGTAATTGTGGTTGTAGTAGGCTTAAATGTTTTTTTGTCTAACACTAAGCCTATTATTCGAGGAGAACTGGCAGTAAAAGTATTGAATGAAGACGTTCAGGTTGTACGGGATCAGGATGGGGTTCCTCATATTAAAGCTCAGAGTGATGAAGATCTTTATCGTGCTCAAGGATTTGTGCAAGCACAGGATCGCTTATTTCAGATGGATTTAGCTAGGAGGCAGGCGAGTGGCCAGCTAGCAGAGGTAGTTGGTAAAGGGGCATTAGATACAGATAAATTCTTTTTAACCTTTAGCCTTCGAGATGCAGCTGAGAAATCCTACGCCGGCTATAGTGACGAAGCAAAGCAGGTTTTGAAGTGGTATACAGAAGGGGTAAATGAATTCATTGATTATGCTATAGAAGAGGGAAAGCTCAGTTATGAATTTAAACTATTAGGCTATGAACCAAGAGAATGGTCTCCAATTGACTCTTTGGCTGTCGGTAAATTTATGGCATATGATTTAGGTGGAAATTGGTCAAGCCTAGCACTTCGACATTGGGCAATTAATGAGTTTGAGCAAGAAAAGGCGGAAGAACTATTTATCACTTATCCAGAGGATGCACCTTCTATTATTGAGGCAAATTTAAATAATCCAGTTGCTGTTAGTGGTAGATTCGATGCAGCTATTCTACCTAATGAATTTAATGGGAGTAATAACTGGGTTGTTAGTGGAGAAAAGACTGCTAGTGGAATGCCGCTTCTGGCAGATGATCCACATTTGGGTTTAAGCACCCCATCGATTTGGTATCAAATGCATTTAGAGTCACCGAGTCAAAATGTAAGTGGTGTAATATTCGCTGGAATACCTGGTATTATTTTAGGACATAACGAAGAAGTGGCATGGGGAGTAACAAATGTTGGGCCCGATGTACAGGACTTATATATTGAAACGCCAAACCCAGATGATCGCACGAAATTTATGTATGAGGGTAAATGGGAACAGGCAGCTATTCGTAAAACGAATATCAAAGTAAAGGGAGAAGAGGACGTGCCATTTGAGGTGTTGGTGACACGCCATGGACCAATTATTTCTGATGTGCTTTTCAAGGAAGAGAATCCTTCTGCATTATTTTCTATGCAGTGGACAGCGTTAGAGCCTACATTAGAGTTACAGGCTATATTAAAAATGAATAAGTCCTCTAATTGGGAGGAGTTTGAGAGTGCTTTAGAGGACTTTCATGCTCCAGCACAAAACTTTGTATTTGCCGCAAAGGATGGGACAATCGCTTATAAAGCTAATGGTAGGATACCGGTCCGTAAAACAGGTGATGGACAGCTTCCGGTTCCGGGCGATTCTAACGAATTTGGCTGGACTGGATATGTACCTTATACAGAACTGCCTAAGGTTGTTAATCCTGAAGAAGGTTTTATTGCAACAGCGAATAATGAGGTTGTCGATGAATCCTATTTATACCATATAACTGATTTTTGGGCGCAATCTTATCGTTACGAAAGAATTGCTGAAGTGTTGGCAAGTAAAAGTGAGTTAACTAAGGAAGATATGATGACACTACAGATGGATCAAAAAAATTTATATGCGCGTGAATTTTTAGCTTCCATGGTAGGGTCGGTAGAAAAGCAAGATAGCGAAGGGAAATATAATGATGTTCTAAAAGTGTTAAAGAAATGGGATCATGTTGATGATAAAGATCAGTCAGCACCATTAGTTTTTCATAAATGGATGAAGCAGCTTCCAAAAACAATGTTTAAGGAGCAAATGCCTGAGGACGTTTATGCCATGTTACCTGGAAAGGGCAATATTTCAGATCAATTATTACGGAAAGGGTATAAAAGCGAAGCGAGTGCTTGGTTAGAGGAGTACGGTGGAGTAGATAAGTGGGTCTACGATTCTTTTACAATTGCAATAAATGAAATTGAAGAGGATTTTGGGAAAAACGAAGCCAAATGGAAATGGGGAGACTATCATCAATTAACGTTTGATCATCCAATTTCAGGTGCCTCTCCTATACTTGGTTACTTTTTAAACCCTAAACCAGTACCAATAGGTGGATCTAACATTACGGTTCAAGCAGCAGGTTATAAAGAAGACGGAAGCGTAAATCACGGTGCATCCTGGAGATTTGTAGCTGATTTAGCTGATCTCTCAACGGCCTATCACATTGTAGGGCCAGGGCAAAGTGGACACATTAAATCAGAGTGGTACCATAGCCAGGTAAGAGATTGGGCGAATGGTAATTATCACACTACGGTGATTAACGGCGACATAAAGGATGGCTTTGAATTAATATTAAAGGCAGATTAAAGAGATGAATTAAGAGCATCGTTAAATGAAATCTAGGAATTTTATTATGGGTTTGGAAACTCGAACGTATGTGGTTATCCAGACAATTAGAAGGCACTTCTGTTCAATTTGAACAAAAGTGCCTTTTTAGTTTGGGAAACTATAAAGTTCTAAACCTGTGGATAAATTGATGTCTAGCTCCACCGCCTTGCCCCTCGGGGTCAAATGGATAAAAGCTTTGGTGGCTGAGGAACCGCCTCCTCGCTTTTCTCCATTTGCCTGTCGGGGCAGGGATAGGCGGTTGCGCTTTTCTGGATGTCTAGCTTCACCGCCTTGCCCCTCGGGGTCAAATGGATAAAAGCTCCGGTGGCTGAGGAACCGCCTCCTCGCTTTTCTCCATTTGCCTGTCGGGGCAGGGATAGGCGGTTGCGCTTTTCTGGATGTCTAGCTCCGGCGCCTTGCCCCTCGGGGTCAAATGGATAAAAGCTCCGGTGGCTGAGGAACTGCCTCCTCGCTTTTTTCCATTTGCCTGTCGGGGCAGGGATAGGCGCCTGCGCTTTTCTTGTAACAAAACATTTATTCATTCAAATATATATTTGAATGATGGTTGATTTTAGAATTATCCGAACATATAATAGAGGAACAATCAAACAACTATTTGAATGAGGTGCTCAAATGCAGTCTAATGATGTATGTGAAGTAACAAAAGTTAATGAAACAATAGTAGAAGAGGTAAAACAACAAATTCCAGATTTAACAAAGTTAGTCTTGCTCTTTAAGGCATTAGCGGACGAAACAAGGCTTAAAATTGCCTATGCCTTAACGGTTGAAGAGGAGTTATGTGTTTGTGACGTAAGTGAAATAATTGGCTCATCAGTGGCAACTGCATCCCATCATCTTCGTTTTCTTAAGGACTTGTCTTTAGCGAAGTCTCGACGTAAGGGAAAACTCGTTTATTACTCTTTAGCAGATGATCATGTTAATGAGCTTGTTAAGATTGCATATGAGCATTCTATAGAAGAGGTGGGAACATGAATAACGTAGAAAAAAAGGAATATCGTTTAGAAAACTTATCCTGCGCCAATTGTGCGAGGAAGTTTGAAAATAATATAAAAAGTCTTCCAACTGTACAGGAAGCAACCGTTAACTTTGGAGCAGCTAAAGTTTCTGTCATAGGCGACGTAACTGTCGAGGAAATAGAAAAGGCTGGTGCATTTGATGGCATCAAGGTTTTACCTGTTTCGCAACGGAAAATAGAAAAGACCCCGTTTTTAAAACGTAAAGAGAATGTTGTAACATTGATATCTTTAATTTTTTTAATAGGAGGAGTCATTGCTTCTTTTGTTTATGAGGAATCTCATCCTGTAGCTCTTTCCTTATTTGTATTATCCATCGCAATCGGTGGATTTGACTTATTTAAGGGAGGGTTTATCAACTTAACACGCTTTTACTTCGATATGAAGACACTAATGACAATTGCAATAATTGGTGCTGCTATCATTGGGGAATGGCGCGAGGGAGCGGTTGTTGTCTTCTTGTTTGCGTTAAGTGAAGCTTTAGAGGCATATTCCATGAATAAGGCTAGGCAATCGATTAGTGAATTAATGGATATCGCTCCACCGACAGCAATTGTACGTCGGAACAATGAGTTAATCGAATTAGATACCGAGTTTATACAAATTGGTGATGTGCTAATCGTGAAGCCCGGACAAAAAATTGCAATGGACGGAATTGTATTAAAAGGAAGCTCAACAGTAAACCAGGCATCCATTACTGGGGAATCTGTTCCTGTAGTCAAAACAAAAGGGGAAGATGTTTTTGCAGGTACGCTAAATGAAGAGGGCTCATTAGAAATCGAAGTAACGAAACGTGTAGAAGATACCACCATAGCCAAAATTATTCATTTAGTGGAAGAAGCGCAAGCAGAAAAAGCTCCTTCTCAACGTTTTGTAGATAAGTTTGCAAAGTACTACACCCCTGCGATAATTGGTATCGCATTTTTGGTGGCGATTATTCCTCCACTTCTAGG
This sequence comes from Psychrobacillus sp. MER TA 171, assembly GCF_023713305.1. Lineage (NCBI taxonomy): Bacteria > Bacillati > Bacillota > Bacilli > Caryophanales > Bacillaceae > Psychrobacillus > Psychrobacillus sp. MER TA 171. Next base: position 184,401 of record NZ_JAMAWN010000004.1, read on the forward strand.
TGGCGACTGGAAGCTGTGGATTTACCAAGGTCTTGCTGTTTTAGTTGTAGGCTGTCCTTGTGCCTTAGTAGTATCAACGCCAGTCGCAATAGTTACAGCGATTGGAAATGCGGCAAAGCATGGCGTGTTGATCAAGGGTGGGGTTCACTTAGAGGAGATTGGACGAATCGAGGCAATTGCATTCGATAAAACGGGCACTCTTACGAAAGGCTATCCAGAAGTAACATATGTGGAAGCAGACTCTTCCAAGGATTTTATCCAAAATATAATGTCTATTGAAGCATACTCTCAACACCCACTAGCTAAGGCCATTGTGGAGTATGGTGCTAATAACAGTATCCATCCAATTGAAGTGGACGAATTTAAATCGCTAACAGGGAAAGGTGCGGAAGCAGTCGTAAATGGTATAAAATGGTCAGTAGGTAGCGTTGCTTGGATAAAAACGATAAGTTTAATTTCAGTGGAGGTTCTCCGAAAGGTTGAGAAACTTCAAATGGAAGGAAATACGGTAATCCTTGCAACAGAGGAAGGGACTTATAGAGGCTTCGTTGCCATTGCAGACCCAATACGTTCTACCAGCAGTAAGGTGTTACAAGATTTAAAGGATATTGGGATAAAGCATACTGTTATGCTAACTGGTGACGATCCAAATACGGCAAATGCTATTGCTGCTCAACTGGGTATAACCGATGTGAATGCAGGGTTAATGCCTGATCAAAAACTAATGGCTATTGAGAGATTAAAAGAAAAGTATGGAGCAGTTGCTATGATTGGAGATGGAGTAAATGATTCCCCTGCACTAGCCGCTGCCAATGTCGGCATAGCTATGGGTGGAGCAGGAACGGACGCTGCGTTGGAAACGGCGGACGTTGCGTTAATGGCCGATGACTTAGAAAAATTACCTTATACTATTAGCTTGAGTAGAAAAGCATTGCATATTATTAAAGAAAATATTATGTTTGCATTAGGGTTAAAGATTATAGCTCTTCTTCTTATTATTCCTGGTTGGTTAACGCTATGGATTGCCATATTTGCAGATATGGGGGCTACATTGCTAGTAGTCTTAAACTCTTTACGATTATTAAATAAGTTTAGCAATGGAAAAGAGCTTGAAGAAGCAAAGAAGTAAATAAGACAGTACAAATAGGCTCTTTGGTGCTCGCTTATCGCTCACTCATGCGGAAAGCGTCCACCGAGGCCGAAAGTCAATTCTACTTTATTTTTTAAAACATATAAATTTCATTTTTTAAAAGAGGACGAGATATATTATTACTAGGTTTGGAGGGTTATCAATGAAGCTTACAGAATGGACGATGGAAGAGCAAGAGCAACTGATACATTTTATGACAACAAACACATGGCCATATCATGGGAATTCTCATCCTGTACGAGAGTTGATTGAAAAGACAATTGAAGAGGGTGGATATCAATCTGATGAAGTAAAAACTTTTTGGGTGGAGAACGATCAAGATGAAAAAGTTGGAATTGTAAAAATCTATGATCTACAGGATGAAATTCCTCTCTTTGACTTAAGAATAGCGGATGAAGCCAGAGGAAGAGGATATGGGCCACTTGCTTTAAAAAAGATTACTGAATATGTATTTAATCTTCCAGAAGGGAAAATTCGCTTAGAGGGTCATACGCGCCAAGACAACTTTGCTATGAGAAAAACGTTTGAGCGTGCAGGTTTTGTTAAAGAAGCACAGCTGCGTCAGGCATGGTTTTCACCTAAAGAAGGATCATACTATGATGCAGTTACATACGGAATGACGAGAGACGATTTTATAAAAGGAACTTCGACTCCAGTAAAGTGGGACGATGACTTTCATATTATCGAAAAGGTAAAAGAAGAATTGGTCTTCCCTGAAGAATTTTATACGGAAAGATTAATCATCCGAGCACCTAAAGTCGCGGATGCAGAGGCAGTTCAAAAAGCAGTGCTAGCTTCCCAGCATGTATTAAAGGACTGGATGCCTTGGGCGCAAGAAAAGGAGTCGCTTGAGCAAAGAGTTCAAAATCTTCGACAGGCAGTAGCAGATTTTATCACTCGCAAGGATCTTCGACTGCATTTGTTTTTAAAGGAAACAGGAGAATTCGTCGGGTGTTCTGGACTTCACCGAATTGATTGGGATGTTAGAAAGTTTGAGATTGGCTATTGGATTGATAGTAAATTTGAAGGTAAGGGCTTGATGACTGAAGCAGTTGAACGTATTACTACGTTTGCCTTTGAGGAGTTAAAAGCTAATCGAGTTGAAATCCGTTGTGATAGTGAAAATGTAAGAAGTCGTTCAGTTGCGGAAAGATTAAATTACACACTAGAAGGGACTCTTCACCATGATTCCTTATCTGCTGATGGTAAGAGATTAAGAGATACTTGTATTTATGCAAAGACAAAAAGATAAGGGGTTGCCTAATGGCAACCCCTTTTGTCAGACGGCTCGTCTACCAGTGACAAGTTGAATTACGAAAATAATACCTGCAATAATTAACAGCGTATGGATTAATCCTCCGCCAAAGTCTAAAAGTAGGCCTAACAACCATAGTACGATAAGTACTACGACAATGCCCCATAAAATTCTACCCATTATAAGTCATCCTTTCTTCTTAAAATTATTAATACGTGTTATTATTAATTAGATACCCCGGGGTATTACAGGTTAAACATAAATAATAATTTTTGAATTATGAAAGAAGGATAGAATTGTTAACAAACGTTATGGAAGAAATCGTTCAGAGCCTTGTGAGAGTATTGATGAGAGGGTCAGAATATCAAACGTTTTGTAAGTGTCCTCAATGTGAATTAGACATTATTGCATTAAGCTTAAATACACTTCCGACCCATTATGTAACGACCGAAAAAGGGAGAAAGGCTGTTTTTGAACGGATGAATACATTAGAAAACTTAGAGTGGATTAATAAACGAATTATCCATTCTATTCATGTCGTTGGAAAATATCCTCATAGATAAAAAGAGCCTTGTCTTACGATAAGGTTCTTTTATACTTTAGTGCGAGGATTGAGTTATTCTATGTGAGAGTATAATAAAAGAAGTGAACTAGTTATACTAACGGTAGTAATTTTATTTACTTAAAAGCTATTCTAAAGTTATTGGTTGATTTTAACTAAACATTTCTTTTAAATCCGACTGTAATCCAGACGGCGACTCACTCCGCGAAAAAGCGACCGGTTGGCGCGAAAATCAATTCTACTTGCCTTGCCGATTTAGTGCACATCATAAATCAATCCTAGCCTTTAACATAGCCTACTTAAAAAGGTAAGAACCTAACTTAAATTGAGAAGGCCAGCCTATTGTAGTAAAATAAGTAAGAACGGATGAAAGGAAGATTAATATGCCAACACCAAGCATGGAAGACCATATAGAACAAATTTATATACTTATTGAACAGAAGGGTTATGCTCGTGTGTCTGACATTGCAGAAGCATTATCAGTACTGCCATCTTCAGTAACCAAAATGGTTCAGAAATTAGATAAAGATGGGTTTTTAATATATGAAAAATATCGTGGACTTACTCTAACAAACAAAGGGATGAAGCTAGGGAAAAAGCTAGTAAAGCGTCATGAATTGTTAGAGGATTTTTTACGTTTAATTGGTGTAGAAGAAGAAAATATTTATGCAGATGTGGAAGGAATCGAACATCATTTAAGCTGGAACTCTATAGACCGGATTTCAGACTTAGTTCTTATATTAGAAGATGATACTTCTATTCAAACAAAGCTACTAGAGCTAAGAAGAGACTTAAACGACTAAATGTAATGACTATAAAAGTTTATCTTGCAATTGAATAGGTTATAAGGGAATTAAGAAAAGGTACATAAACTCACAACTTAAGCGAATTCAAATTATATATTTGGAAAAGAATATAAGTAAGCTACACTAAATCTCCTTGAACTAGGAGAACAATCTAATTTTACGGAATTAACAAAACTATAGATTTATAAATAGTAGGTAAAGACCAACTAAAAGTATGGTCAGAAGGAGAGCGGTAACTTTGACAGAATTATTATCAGGTGAAATTTTAAAATTACAAGTAAAATCCAAGGAAGGATCCAAATGGATTCTTCAGCATAAAGACACGGAAATAGCTTTAAATGCTTCGGAGGCGCCAGAAGAACTAAAAGAGGATGACACACTTGAAGTTTTTCTATTTGTGGATAGAAGAGGTAATCTATCTGCAACTACTCAGCTACCTTCCATTCAAAAAGGAACATATGGCTGGGCAAGAGTGATTAAGGTTTCAGAAAAAGAAGGTGCATTCGTCGATATTGGTACTTCAAAAGAGGTGCAGGTAAAGGCGGAGGATCTACCTAAGATAAAAGAGTTATGGCCTGCTCAAGGAGATCATCTCTATATGACCCTACGAACGGATAGAGAAGGGGAGCTTTTTGGTCGATTGGCAACAGAGGACCGAGTAGAGGAGTTGTACATCGATGCGCCAACAACTCTTTTAAATAGCAACCTGCAAGCTAGACCATATCGACTCCTACCTGTAGGCACATTTTTGCTAAGTGTCCCGGAAAACTATCGCGTTTTTGTTCATGAATCTGAACGTGTAGAAGAACCAAGATTAGGACAAGACCTAACTGTTCGTATCATAGATACTAAGGACGATGGCTCGCTAAATGGATCATTATTGCCTAGAAAGCATGAACGTTTGGGTGACGATGCGGAGTCAATCTACCGTTATTTAAATGATGTTGGTGGTAAGATGCCATTTACGGATAAATCATCACCTGAGGAAATTAAAGAAATGTTTTCGATGAGTAAGGCAGCCTTTAAACGTGCCCTAGGTAAACTAATGAAAGAAAAGAAAATTATTCAACAGGACGGTTGGACTGAATTGAAGCAATAGGATTAGATAATAAGGAGGAAAAAGCATCGATAATTATCGGAACTTTTTACTCCTTTTTACGTACTAATGATAGTACCAACCAAGAGAAAGGGGTTTTAGGGGAATGAAAAAAATGGTACAAGTATGGTTAGCTATTTTTCTTGTTGTAGGAGTTTTAGCCAATTCCAATGTAGCGTTGGCAGATACAAATGGAGAAACAGGAACCGAAGTAGTCAATGAAAAATTTGGTGCACCGATTGTTGTATACGGAGGTAACCTGACTGACGACCAAAAGAAAAGTGTAAGAGAAAGCTTGAAAATTACAGATAAATCAGATGTACAAGAAATTGTTGTGACAGGAAAAGATTTAGCCACCTATTTAAAAGATGGTGATGCCTCAGCAAGAATGTTTTCATCTGCAAAAATAACTAGAAAAGATTCAGGTTCGGGTCTTGTTATTAACATAGTGACACCTGATGACATTACAGAAGTAACTGCTGATATGTATGCCAATGCAATGCTTACAGCAGGAATTGAGGATGCGGTCGTAGATATTGCAGCTCCAAAGCCGGTAACAGGACATTCAGCTCTAGTTGGTATTTATAAAGCCTATGAAGTTACTGGGGGAGAGCTTGACCCAGAACGGACAGATGTAGCAAATGAAGAGTTATCAGTGGCAACGATTCTTTCTAAGGATGCTGGAGTAAACGAAGAAGAGGTTACAGAGCTTTTAACAGAAATTAAAAAGCAAATTGCTGAACAAAACCCAGCCTCTCGTGAAGAAGTAGAGAAAATAGTTTCAGAACAGCTTTCCAAATTAAAGATTGAGCTATCAGATAAAGATCGCCAATTGTTAATTGACCTGATGGACCGTATACGTCAGTTGGACATCGATTTTAGTAAATGGTCAGATCAGTTAAATGACTTTAGTAAAACTATTGAAGAGAAGTTTAATCAAATAAAAGATAACCAAGGATTTTGGCAAAGTGTAAAAGACTTTTTCAATAATCTAATCGATTCTATTCGTTCTGTTTTTAGTTAAATGGAACCCTAGTAGTCGCCGGCTCCTCTCTAAACAATGAGAATAGAGAAATTTTCAATTAGAAATTAGTTGCCTTTAAAAGAATGAAAGACGTGAAATCAAGTTGTTGCTGATTTCACGTCTTTTAATTTATCTATTAGTTAGTCTGATTCTCTTACTATAAATAAGTTGGAAATTTGCATTAAATAATTGTATTTGATAAAATAGGTATAATAAATATCTCGAATTCGAGATAAACGGAGGTTGTCATATGAAATTGGCTGGAATTCACCATGTTTCTGCTATAAGCGCCGATATAAGTAAAAATCATGATTTTTTTACAAGAATATTGGGGATGCGTTTAGTTAAAAAAAGTGTAAACCAGGATAATCCGTCATCGTATCATTTGTTTTATGCTGATGCAGTAGGGACTCCTGGAACGGATATGACGTATTTTGACATACCAATGGCAGGAAGAACATATCCTGGAGTGTCAAGCATTAGTAACACGGGGCTTCGTGTAAAAAGTGAGGCAGCTTTGCAATTTTGGAAAAAGAGATTACATGATCTTGAAGTTCCTCATGATGAAATTTCCGAAATGTTCGGTAGAAAAACTCTATATTTTGAGGATTTTGAAGGATCAAGGATGAGACTAGTTGTAGATGACGGCAATGGAATTCCATTTGGGGAGCCATGGATAAAGGACGAGATAAGTGGAGAAAATGCTATAGTAGGCTTAGGTCCGGTTACACTTACTTTAAAAAATCCAGAGCCTACAAAGAAAGTTTTAGAGCAAGTATTAGGATTCACTTTAATTGGTTCTTACCGCTCTGCTATTACCGATGCACCTGATATTCAAGTGTACTCTGTAGGAAAAGGTGGCCCAGCAGGAGAAGTTCATATTGAAACAAGAGAAGATTTACCAAGAGAGAGACCAGGAAGAGGGAGTGTTCATCATGTGGCATTTCGTATTCCTCATATGGATGATTACCCTAAATGGGAAGAACTCCTTCGAGCAAAAGGCTATACAACTTCGGGCCTTGTAGATCGGCATTATTTTAAAGCGATCTATTTTAGAGAGCCTAACGGAATCTTATTTGAGCTTTCTACAGATGAACCTGGATTTGATACAGATGAAAAGTTGGAAACGCTAGGTGAAACTTTGGCTTTACCTCCTTTTTTAGAGCAACGACGTACAGAAATTGAGGCAAAGTTACGTCCGTTGTCAATTAATAAATAGTTGTGTTAAGATTCATAAAAAGGAGTGTGTGATAATGGATTTTCAATATAAAGAACTTGGCAATGATGTATTTGCCTATCAAGTAATAGAAGATGGGGAAAGACTTGGTGAAATTACGTGGACCCTGCTAGGAGACGTGATGGTTATGGACCATACTTTCGTTTCAAGTAAGCTTAGAGGCCAAGGAATTGCAAAAAAACTATTAGACAACGCCGCTTCCTATGCACGAGAAAACGATTTGAAAATGGAGCCTGTTTGCTCATACGTAGTAGATGCATTCGCTAAATCTGATGAATACGACGACTTAAAGGCATAATAAAAGGCAATCCTCTTTAACTTAGTTTAAAGTGGATTGCCTTTTACGTTTTCACAATTAAATGGAAGTGAATAGAACTAGAATACCAGTTAATGCGGATGCACCTACCAATGTATATAAGAAGTCTGTTTGATTAAAGATCAATTTCTTTTCCATGTTAATCTTCCTTTCTATTTGGTGTTAATAATAAAATACCCGTTTTTAGTAGAGTGAAACAGGTTTATTAAAAATAACTCAGGGAAATTGATGATTAATGAAACTTTTTTAATTTACTTTCGTACAATAGCTATGTCAATTAATAATAGGGGGTAGGAAAATGATATCAAGAACAGGAGAAGTAGTATTAGGAATTATCGGAGCAGTTTTTAATGTAATTGCAATCATACTAGTTTCTTTACTTGTCATTAACGGCAGTACAGCACTACAAGATGAGGAATTTTCAACTATCATGGAACAAGAAATGCTTAATGATCCGCAACTAACTGCAGAAGAAGCAGAACAAGCTTTAGGTTTTGTTGAAGTATTTGTAGACTTATTTGGGGTTATTGGCTGGGCAGCTGTTGTTGCATTCGTAATCAGTTTAATCTTTAACATTTTAGGAATTGTATTTGTTTCTAAAAACAAAAAACCAAAGCTAGCAGGTATCATGTTCATTCTAGGTGGAATTTTTGCAGGAATTATTTCCTTAACATCTATCATTTTATATGTAGCTGCAATCATGTGTTTCGTCAGAAAATCACCAGTTAAATTTGAAGACGAATATACTACGGAACAAACATACTAAAAAAACACCGGCTTAATAAGCCGGTGTTTTTAATGGAAATAAATATTTAGCGGTAGACAATGGGTGGCCTTCAAAGTATTCATCAAACTCTTCGAGACATTCAAAGCCATAGTGTTCGTAAAAAACACGAGCACGTTCATTCTTACTTTCTACATAAACAAATAATTGTTTTCCAATAGACATATGGTTAACGCCAGCTTCTAATAGCTTCCTACCGTACCCCATTTTTTGAAACTCTGGAAGTACGTAAATAGCTGTAAGCTCAGCATCACCATCTTCGTCCACATAAGTAAAATTAGCAAAGCCTATAGCCTCACCTTTATATTCAGCAATCAAAAAAATTGTTTTTTCTATACGTTTGGCTATCATCATTGGAGAATAAGCTTTTTCTAAAAATAGTTTCTGAATGTTTTCTGGTATTATATCTTTATAAGTATCATTCCAACTGACCTGTGCGATCTGTTGTATAGTAGGAATATCATTTAACGTAGTCGCCCTTATCATTTGAAACACCTCTTTTAGCTTTTTGTAATCATAACAAAATATCGATCAATCTTCTATACGTAATAACAAAATAATTGAAAATAAACATTTTTACATAGGAGGCAAACATGTCCTGGGAGTTAAAGAAATTTAGTGAATTAGATACGCATAATCTTTACGAAATACTAAAACTTCGAGTAGAGGTTTTTGTTGTTGAGCAAAACTGTCCATATCCAGAACTAGACGACTGTGATCAACAAGCTCTTCATCTTTATCTTAAAGAAAATAACGAAATTCTTGCTTATTGTCGTATTCTACCTGCAGGTCTCAAGTATGACGATTGCTCAATTGGAAGGGTAATTGTTAGGGAACAGGCAAGAGGAAAAGGTTACGCACGGGTGCTTATGCAAAAAGCTATAAACATAATTGAAACTTCTTGGAACGTTCCGTGTATAAAGCTATGCGCTCAAAGTCACTTACAACATTTTTATCAGTCCGTCGGCTTCGAAACAATTAGTGATGAATTTGATGAGGATGGTATACCTCATGTCTATATGATTAGGTCAAAAAATTAATAAGTGTTATATTGTCCTTATTAGGGTATACAAATCTTATAAATATATAGGAGGTAATAAATATGGCGAAAAATAGATCACTCTTATTGGCGGGACTTGCAGCTGGGGCTTATGCCTATTTCAGGAAAAAAGAAAATCGTGACAAGGCAATGGAAGCATTTAATAATACGAAAGATAAAGTAAATTCTTTCATGGAAGCTCAAAAGCAAGGTGCGAGTGAGGAAGAAACAGGAAATCCTAATCCTTACTATGAAGAAGATAATAATATGGTGAATGAGGGAGCCATGACAAGCGTCCAGTATTACAATGAGGAAGAAGCTGAAGCTACTCCAAACTCAGTTTCTGACAAGGATATAAAACCAGAAGACAATAAACTTTAAAAAAAGGTGCCTAATAGGTGCCTTTTTTATTTTACATATATAGATATTACTGTATAATTTCTAAAAAATACCTTTAAAATTAATATGGTGAATAATGGTACTTAGGCTCTATCTGATTTCTCCTCAAAGGAATTTCTCATTTCTATATTGTTCCTTTGGTTGAATTAGCATTTATCTATCACTGTCGCAGTTTCAAGATAGGATATTTAGGGTACGAAAGAGAAACGAGTATATTTTAAAGGAGGAAGCAAAAAAATGAAAAGGGCAATGTTAATTTATAATCCTTCTGCTGGGCGAGAAGAAGCAAAACAATTTAAAGATAGAGCAATTGAAGTATTAACGAATTTAGGTTTTGATGTGACGGTAAAAGAAACACAAAAACAGGATGATGCTACACATTTTGCGGAAATGGCTTGTACTGAAAAAATGGACTTTTTGTTAGCCATGGGTGGAGACGGAACGATAAGCGAGGTAGTGAATGGTCTTGCTGAACGAGAAGACCGACCTTTATTCTCTTTTGTCCCCCTCGGTACAGTGAATGATTTTGCAAGGGCTCTTGGCATTCCGCTTGAACCAGACATTGCAATAGAAGCACTTAAGATGACCAATACGGAACAAGTTGACGTAGGAAGAATCGGTGATAAGTACTTTGTTAATGTAGTGGCAATAGGGGATATTGCTAGTAGTGTGGCAGATACTCCTGTGGAACAAAAAACGAGGTATGGTTCTATGGCATACTTAATGGCTGGGGCAAAGGCAATCATCTCCAATGAAGAGGTAGAGATGACAATTACCCATGATCACGGTTCATGGAAAGGGACATCTATATTAGTTTTAGTTGCCCTAACCAATTCTGTAGGTGGATTTGAGAACTTGGTTAAATCTGCTAAAATTGATGATGGGAAAATGCATGTCTTTATCATAAAACAAGCAGGATTAGCGGCAATCGCGCGCATGGGAACAAAAGTAATGCTAGGAACACTAGGGAAGGATGAGGGAGTAGAGACTTTTACTACCGAGAAGCTCCGAATAGAATCGAATCGCCCATTATTTTGCAACGTAGATGGTGATCAAGGAGACTGTACTCCTCTTGATATACACATTCTTCCTAGGCATTTGGAAATGCTTTTACCTAAAAAAACAGAAAGCAATTAAAAGTCTAGTTTTTTACTATAAAATGTTATAAAATGATTCTACATCCCTATTTAATAGATAGGTACAAATGGACTATAAATTTGACTGGAAAGATGAGGTACTTATGGATAATACAGAAAAAATATTCTTAGATTACTTCACAAAAGCCTATGCCAAAGAAATGGGTATTACTAATAGAGTAGAAGGTCTTGATAAATTTTTTGAATTAGAAAAGAAACTATTCTTAGATATGTATTCTTTTGAAATTGAGAGAGCGAAAAAGGTATTAAGAGAAATCATTGACTTAATTATCGCTACTAATAACAAGCAAATGATTCAAAATGTAAAGTACTATTACATACAATTATCCGCTGTAATGGCTAGAAAGTTGTATGAGAGCCAGGTTCCGCTTGATAAGGTAATGGCCTTTAATAATGCTAGCGTGGAAATTATAGATACGAAGATGAGTGATGCACAGTTTTTGCAGTGTGCAGATGAGTTAGTAGAATTCTTTGTCATGGTAATTACAGAGAGGAAAAAACCTTCCTTTGGGCACCAGACAGTAAATAAGGTAATTCTTTATATTAATGATGAAATTGAAACAAATCTAACAGTAGAAGATATCGCCAAGCAATTTAATATTAGTACTAGTCATCTTTCTAGAATTTTTAGGGAACATACTGGAGTAACGCTGGTAGAATACTTAAATATTAGAAAGGTAGAAGAGTGCCAATACTTTTTACGCCATACAAACAAATCAATATCAGAAATCTCTAATTCATTCCACTTTTGTAATCAGAGTTATTTCACGCGTATTTTCAAAAAATACACGAGTCTTACTCCTAAGCAGTTTAGAGATCATCAAGAACATCCTAATTTTAAGTATAATTTTCCAAAAGAGCCCAAAACTTATTAAAGGTTTGTTTAAGTAATATTTGAAAAATAGCTTCATAGAGGGTATACTCGATATAGTTTGAAAAATGAAGGTGAAGCGATGAAGAAGAAAATCAGTTTATTCACTATCCTTATTTTTGCAACAGTCCTACTAAGTGGCTGTTCAGGAATAGAAAACAAAGAAGGCACTTTTTACAATATATTTGTTCGACCTTTTGAGTTTTTAATTGAATTTTTTGGAGACATTTTTAACGGTAGTTACGGGATGGCAATCATTGCTATTACTATTCTTATTCGTTTAGCCTTAATGCCCTTGATGCTTAAAAATTATAAGAATCAACAAGGTATGAAAGAAAAAATGGACAAGCTCAAACCAGAGATGGATGAGATCCAAAAGAAGTTAAAAGAAACAAAATCAAAAGAAGAACAAATGGTACTACAACAAGAAATGATGGGCTTATACCGCAAGCATAATGTGAATCCATTAAATATGGGTTGCTTACCAATGTTGATTCAGATGCCAATTGTTATGGGATTATATTTTGCAATCTTATATTCAGCTGATATAAAATCACACGAATTTTTATGGTATAACTTGGGGTCACCTGATATCGCTATGACACTTATTGCTGGGGCTGTATATTTTGCACAAGCAAAAGTTTCTCTATGGACAGTGCCTGAGCAACAGCAACAACAAATGAAGTTGATGGTTTATATTTCACCGATCATGATTATGTTCATCTCGTTCAGTTCTATGGCAGCATTACCGCTATATTGGGCTGTAGGTGGTATCTTGTTAATATTCCAAACATATTTAGGTCGTAAGTTTTATTCGAACCATCCAGAAAAAGCAGAAGAGTCTGTATAATAGAGAGAGGAGCTTTTTGTAAAAAAAGAGCTCCTTTTTTTTAGTGTCTAGCTCCACCGCCTTGCCCCTCGGGGTAAAATGGTTAAAAGCTCCGGTGGCTGAGGAACTGCCTCCTCGCTTTTCTCCATTTGCCTGTCGGGGCAGGGATAGGCGGTTTCGCTTTTCTGGATGTCTAGCTCCACCGCCTTGCCCCTCGGGGTCAAATGGAAAAAAGCTCCGGTGGCTGGGGAACTGCCTCCTCGCTTTTCTCCATTTGCCTGTCGGGGCAGAGATAGGCGGTTTCGCTTTTCTTATGAAAAAAGTTATAATAATTGGGTCAGTGTTTAGCCTGTCGGGTCAGAGACAGACTGCTTGCGCATTAAATAAATAGAGGTGTTCGTATGAAGAGAAATTGGATATTTGGTATTTTAATTGTAGCTGTTAGTATTGCTTCTTTAGTATTTATTATAAAAGGAGATATAAATTTAGCTGTTTTGTTTATGACTCTTATCTTTGTCTTAAGTAATGGTTACAGAGCTATTGTATTTAAGGAAAAAGGGCATGAACGAGAGGCGAAATGGATGAAAACAATGGCAATCGTTTTCGCTGTCCTATTTGTACTCGTATTATTTCTAACAATTACTTAAAAAAACGTGAAATCATGTGTAGATGATTTCACGTTTTCTTTATTGTTTAGGAAATTATAAAGTTTTGAATCTGTGGATAAATTGATGTCTAGCTCCACCACCATGCCCCTCGGGGTCAAATGGATAAAAGTTCCGGTGGCTGAAGAGCTGCCTCCTCACTTTTCCCCATTTGCCTGTCGGGGCAGACATAGGCGCTTGCGCTTTTCTTGTTTTGTTTAACGTTCTTTAAGACTTAATAGCTAAATTTTTTTCTAGACAGAACAATAAGTATAATAGCTGGAACCGTGCAAAATGCCATTCCTAAAAAGGCTAGTTTTGGTTCTATATCATATAAATAACCACCAGCTAGTGTTAGGACGGCACTACTTAAACTCATGGATAGAGCAGCATAAATTCCTTGGGCAGCAGGTATGAGCCTTTTGTCTAGTGTTCTAGATATATATTGAATAAAGGCATAATGTGCAACTCCAAAAGAAACGGAATGTAGTGCCTGAGTGAGGATAAACATCCAAACCGATGGAAATAGATAGATTCCAATCCAACGAATGGTGGCGCCAATCCCGGCTAAGAGAAACATCCAAGATACTTTCTTATTTGAAAATAACTTGTCAGCAATAAGAAAGAATACAATTTCAAATATAACAGCAACATTTAAAATGATTCCGATATAAAGGCTGTTGACTCCGATATCCTGAAGATAAATAAATCCATAATTATTATATGATGCGTGAGACCCCTGTATAAGTACAGTTAACGTTAAAATAATGATAAATTGCTTAGAAGTAAAAAGTTCTTTCCATTTAACAGAGTTTTCTTTTGTAGTTCTCAAGGGTATTTCACTCAAAGAGGCTGGCATTGGTCTAGAATAGGTCAGCATGATGATTGCAAGTGCAGCTAACATCGTCCAGAGTATTGCTTGCTCGTCCCATATAGCAGTTACTCCTCCGATAAACAACAGGGCAAACATGAAGCCGACTGATCCAAAGGAACGGCTTTTTCCATAGTGAACTTTGTCTTTTTGCATAAGAATGGATGCACTACTCTCCATAGCAGGTAATAAGTTAGGATAGATTAAGCTAAACAAAACAGTAATAGTTAATAAAGAATAAAAAGAATTAAAGGGTATGTATAAAACAAGTGCTGCAAAGGAAAGTAACGCGAGCAAGCGAAGCACCTTCTGCATACTATACTTACTAGTAGCTCGTGGGAATAAGGCAAACGTGGAAAAGGCTCTTGCAAGCATTCCAGCACCCATAATAACGCTAGCAGAGGTGACACTAAGGCCTTTAGCATTGGTTAGATAACCGGTCCAATAGGGCATAAACACTCCCCATGTGAAGAAGAACGTGAAAAAATTAATGGATAACCATTTTTGAGAATTCATAGAATGACCTCTTTACTTTCGACTTATTAAAGCTAAGTAAATGAGCTAACTAGCTGTAATAACTGTCTAGATTTAATTTTTGGTACGAATTTATTTTCGCATAAGTTACAATTTTGAAACGAGTTTAATAACATTATAAAGCATTTTAAATTGATTAGGGATAAGTTCTATGAAAAATGTTAAACTAGTAATATCGCTAATTGGAAAGAAGGAAGAGCAAGGGATGCAATCTAGATTTAGTTTAATGAAGGCAAAAAAGAAAAGAAAGTGGCCAAAAATTGTAGTTAGTATTATTTTGGGTTTAATAGTTGTAAGTGCCGTGGGATGGATTGGTATAAATGATTGGAATATAGATAAAAGTTTAAAGGCGTTAGGTATTACAGTTCAGGAAGAAAAACATGAGGTTGAACTAGAGAAACCAACGCAAGTAATAGAGGAAGCAAAAGATCCAGTAAAAGAGGAGCCTCCAATTGTAGAGGAGCCTATAGAAGAAGTAGATCGTTCAGGGGCAAAAGGTTATGAAGGCAATGAAACTTTACCTGCCGAGCCAACCTATGTGGATGGAATTTTAATAGCAAGCAAGCAATATCCCCTACCTGCCACTTATGCACCTGGGGAAAGTAAAGAAGCAAGACAAGCTTTCGAAGCTATGGCAGCTGAAGCAAGGCTTTCCGGTTACGAATTAGTAGCATTTAGTACATACCGTTCTTTTGACTATCAACAGCAGCTATACAATAGATATGTGAGCAATGATGGAGTGGAAGCTGCAGATCGATATAGCGCTCGCCCTGGATACTCTGAGCATCAAACCGGGCTTGCATTCGATATTGGAGAATTACACTTTGAGCAGCACTTCGCAAGAGAGAGTTTTGGGGAGACGCCAGCTGGCCAATGGTTAGCTTCTAACGCTCATAAATATGGATTTATTATGCGTTTTCCAAATGGAAAAGAAAAAATTACCGGGTATATGTATGAGCCCTGGCATTTTAGATATGTAGGATTGGACCATGCAGCTAAAATATATGAAGCAAATACAACATTAGAAGAATATTTAGGCATATAAGAAAAAGATCCCATCATTCGTGGGATCTTTTTCTTGTATTAAGGCAATGGCTTAAATCATCGTTTTATAAAATTGGAGATATTAGTCGAGCAAGTGATTCCTTAAACTTAATCATAGTCGACCGTTTTTCATAAAGTTCCCATGTAAGTTCAGTAGAAAGCTTCATATCCTCTTCAAATAACTCCGCTAATTGATGGGAAGTTTCATTGTCATAAATAAATGCGTTTACCTCGAAATTTAACTTGAAACTTCGAACGTCAATATTAGCAGTACCTACAGTAGAAGCTTCATCATCAATAACAATCATTTTCGTGTGTAGGAATCCATTTTCATAAATGAATACTTTTGCCCCAGCTTTGATAAGCTCTCCAACATATGAATAGGTTGCCCAGTATACAAATAAATGGTCAGGCTTGTTAGGTATCATAATTCTTACGTCTATACCTGAAAGACAAGCTACACGGAGAGTATCCATAAAGCTAGCATCTGGTATGAAATAGGGGGACTGAATATAAATGTATTTCTTCGCCATCATGATTAATTTTAAATAACCATTTTTAATTTGCTCCCACTCAGAATCAGGTCCACTCGAAACAATCTGTAATCCAACAGAACCTTTCAATGGGATAGCTGGGAAAAAACGATCGGAATATTCGATATCATGTTCTGCAGAAGCTTGATTCCAATCGAGTATAA
Source organism: Psychrobacillus sp. MER TA 171 (assembly GCF_023713305.1). Taxonomy (NCBI): domain Bacteria; kingdom Bacillati; phylum Bacillota; class Bacilli; order Caryophanales; family Bacillaceae; genus Psychrobacillus; species Psychrobacillus sp. MER TA 171. Next base: position 200,716 of record NZ_JAMAWN010000004.1, read on the forward strand.
AACGAGTTTGGAGCGGATGAACGGAGCTTCCTTCAATTCTAAGGTGAGTATCTCTCCAGTAACCAAATTTCTTTTTCTTACCTAAGTATTCATCACCGACGTTGAATCCTCCTATGTACCCAATTCGTCCATCAATGACTACTATTTTGCGGTGGTTTCGGTAGTTCATCCGTGGGTTGATCAATGGAAGAATGGATGGAAAGAATGCTTCCACGCGTCCGCCTAGCTTAATGAGCTCATGAAAGTGTCGCTTTCGTAAAGAGCGAGAGCCTGTATCGTCATACAGTATGCGAACCTTTACTCCTTGTTTAGCTTTTGCTAGTAGAACCTTATAAATCTCTTGTCCTAAATTATCTAAACGGAAAATATAGTATTGAATGTGTATATGGTCCTTTGCATTTTCTAAGTCGAACAAGAGGGCATCAAACTTTTCACGCCCGTCTGTAAAGATATCCACTTTGTTATCTTGTGTTAAAACGGCATGGTTATTATTAAGATGCATAATAATCAAATCTTTGTAATGACTAGCGTCATCCAATCTAAAATCAAAGGATTCATCTTCAATAGCTTCCATTTGAAACTCAATTAATTTATCGATACCTATTTTACTTTTCCCTTCCCAGCGAAAAAGGGTTTTGCGTCGCAATCTTCTTCCAAACAGTAAATAAATACCGAAACCTAGGATGGGGATGAAGAATAGAACTAAAATCCATGCCCAGGTGGAGGACGCATCTCTTCTCTCTAAAAATATTAAGGCGATTGCCAAAGAAATATTTAAAATTAGTATGCCTGTACCAACAAAACCGTATATACTCGCAGCCAAAATTACACCCCCAACCCTTTTATATCTGTCTTTTCTAGTATAGCCGATTTAGTTAAAAGAAAGAAGAATTGTAACATATTGAGTAAACCTATAAGCATAAGTAATTAGCAAAATGAAATATACATATAAGGTGTTTGAATAGTCTGATATAATCAAGGTGGGAATTTAGACTTAAGGAGATGGGGAAAATGCTTCAAGCAAAAAATCTTCAGAAGAAGTTTAAAGCAAAAGAAGTAGTGAAAAAGATAAATTTGGAGCTTGGTACAGGAGAATCAATTGGATTGTTAGGTCCAAATGGAGCAGGAAAATCAACTACTATATCCATGCTTTCATCATTAATGAAGCCTACAAGTGGAACTGTTCTTTGGAATGGGACTTCCATTGAAGGGAATCCTCAAATGCTTCGTAAGAATTTAGGGTTGGTACCTCAAGAAATAGCCTTGTACCCAGAGCTTACAGCACAAGAAAACCTAGAGTTTTTTGGACGAATTTATGGGCTGAAAGGAAAAAATTTAGAAACACGGGTGGAGGATGTGCTTGAAAAGATTGGTTTAAGTGACCGGAGAAAGGACAGAGTAAAAACCTTTTCCGGTGGGATGAAGCGTAGACTTAATATTGGAACGGCTTTACTACATAAGCCTTCCTTTCTCATTATGGATGAGCCTACTGTAGGAATAGATCCTCAGTCTCGTGCTTACATATTAGAGGCCGTAAAGAAGCTTGTAGAGGAAGGTATGACGTTACTTTACACAAGTCACTATATAGAAGAGGTAGAGCTGCTTTGCGAAAAGATATACATTATGGACCAAGGTGAAATTATTGCATCGGGAACAAAAGAGGAATTAAAGTCTTTAGTATCCGACCAACAAACAATTGAGTTAAAGGGTCATTCGCTTTCAGTTGCATTTGAGGAAAGCTTACAGAAGCATTTTCCAACTGCTAACATCCATAGGGAAGAAGAAAAACTTTTAGTATCTCTTTCTAAGTTTATGGAGCCATTATCAAGTATTTTTGCAGTTGCTGCCGAAAACGAAGTGACGATTACTTCTGCAGTAGTTAAAATTCCTTCTCTCGAGGATGTTTTTTTACATTTAACAGGAAGAGCTTTGAGAGACTAGGGGGGAATAGAATGCTTTTTAATTTAATTAGTAAGCAACTAAAGGTGATTGTTCGTAATAAGCAGCCGCTTATTATCCTTTTAGCTATGCCTATTATCTTGATTACTATTTTATCATCAGCCTTGGCTGGGATCATGGATACAGACGGATCTTCTGCTATTCAGGCTCACTTGGTAATTATAGATGAAACTAGCTGGGAGAAGGAACAGGCATCTATTACAGTCTTTCTAAAAGAGTCTGGACTGGAAGGGTCAACTCTTAATACTCTTTTGCAAACGTTTGAAGAAAACGATCCTACTAATGTTTTGCAAAATTCAATTCTCCTCTCTAAGGAAATGGAGAAATATGTAAAAACAACTAACGAAGATATATCTAATCTAGAAGATTTAAGAAAGAGTGATAATGTGGATGGTATCTTAGTCATTCCTGATAACTTTAGATTAGATTATATTAAACAATCTTATTTTGACCAAGGAAATAAGCCGAGTTTTGAGTTGTTATTAAATCAAGAGAATGAAATAAGGTCATCTATAATTGCTTCAATTCTTGAGGAGTGGAAAAAAGGGTATAGCCAGTCAATGGCGTTAAATAAAGTGGGTATAACTCCAAACGAAGTAATGGGTCAAACAATTGCAGTACAAAAATTAGAGCATTTAATGAATGAGGGTGAACGTACTATTCCATCTTCCGTTTATTACTCTGTGGGAATGCTAGTAATGTTTGCTCTTTATATACCCTCCTTTTTGGCAGGATTTGCGTTACAGGAAGTATATTGGAAGGTTTATGACCGAATCCTTTTAGCAGGAGTATCCTCAACCTATTACACTCTTTCTATATTTATAACAGGGGCAATTGTAGCGTTACTACAACAGGCGATTATATTGCTATATGGAAGCCTGGTGCTGGGAATAGACTGGATTGGCATACAGGCTATGATTGTAATAGTCATTAGCTTCAGCTTATTTATCGGGGGACTTTCAGCACTTTTAACGGCCTTGCAATTTAAAACGGGAACTGAAGGTATTGCTAATGTGTTTAATGGATTAGTCATTACTATTTTCTCCTTCTTAGGAGGCTCCTTCTTTAAAATTAGTGATGTATCCGAGACACTTGGTGACATCGGTGGCTATACCCCTAACGGAGCCACGATGAAAGCAATTCTTTCTATTCAAACTGGTGATTCTGTTGGTGTGATATGGCCACAGATGTATGTGCTATATATCGGTCTATTATTATGTGTCAGCTTGTCCATTATAGTATTTCCTAAAAGAGGTGTGACATCATGAAGGGCATTTGGATTGCAAGAGCTCAAAATTTAAAGCGAAAGCCGTTGGTTCTTCTAACAATGACCTTTATGACAGTTGTCCTCGCCTATGTTCTCAGTGGTGGTGTAGGTGGCCAGCAAGCAATTTTTATCACTAATGATCATTCCAAAACAAGTAGTGACGTATTAGATAAATTAAAATCTTTAGAGGATTATTCCTTTCATCCACTATCTAAAACTGAGTTGGAAGAGAAGATAGAAGGGGATCCTGACTTAATAGGAGTGTTACTTACAGAGTCTACGTATACAGTCTTGAGCAGTGCAGAAACAGATGTCGTTAGAAATGTATCTTTAATAATAGAAGCTGCATATAACGAACTGGCCTTTGAGAAAAGAATAGTAGAAGTTGGCGGTAGGGATAAGTGGAATGAAGTGAATAGAATTTTAGACGATGAGGAAGCCTTTGAAATCGAGATTAGCGCTATGAATGAAAAGCAGACCTTTCGATATGATGGAGCTCTGCAAAGTTTATTTGGTTATATGCTCTTTTTTGTATTTTATACCATCTCAACAAATGTTCAATTTATATTGGAAGATAAAAGAACAGGAGTGTGGAATCGTCTAAAGTTAGCTTCTATTAGCCGGACTAAATTATATTTCGGGCATTTATCTTTTAGCTTTCTAATTGGTTTTTTGCAAATGCTTTTAGTTTTGTTAGTGTTCCGATTTATCGTAGAAACTAATATGTATGGAGCATTCTCGGAAATAATTATTATATCGAGTATTTATGTATTATTAGTTTTGGCGATATCATTAATAATCATTTCCCTAGCCAAAACCGTTAGTCAAAGTGGAGTTATTGTTTCCTTGCTGGCAGTGGCTTTCGCTATGTTAGGTGGGGCATATTGGCCACTTGAAATTGTTCAATCAGAAGGGTTACTGAATATGAAATGGCTGTCTCCTATTTACTACGCGATGGAAGCATTAAAAAGAGTTACCATTTATGGGGAAACCTTAAGTGCTGTATCCGCGTACCTATGGATGATGCTTTTATTAGCGGCTACGTTTATAGCAGGGGGTATATATTTATTAGAAAAGAAAACAGAACGTGGCCATTCTAGTGAGTAAAAAGGGGGAATGGAAATGTACTGGTGCAAAGTAGCGAGAACAAATGAAGAATTTGAAGCTATCGCAAAATTAAATTATGAAACATTCGTAGAAGAAATTCCGCAACATGAAAAAGATCCAAGTGGAATGAGAGTAGATCCTTTTCACCATGAAAACGTTTATGTGATTGTATTAAAAGACCAAGAGCTTGCGGGAATGGTAGCCTTTAGAGCGGAGCGTCCATTCTCATTAGACAAGAAGCTAGGACCAGTAGAAAATTATCTTCCAGAGGATGCCCTAAAAGGGGCACTCTGTGAGGTCCGTTTACTAGCGGTAGATAAAAAGCATCGAAATGGGCGTGTTTTTTATTATTTAGCTAGAGCACTATCTGACTTTGCATATGAAAATGGATATGGAGCGGCTGTTATTTCGGGAACAGTAAGAGAGCAAAAGCTGTATAATCAGCTTGGTTTTGAGCCTTTTGCAAATCCAATCGGAGCAGAGGATGCCTTATTCGTCCCTATGGTATTAACGAGAGAGCGCTTTGATAATTCGGTTGCTGCACGCTTTAAGCAGAAAAGGTATTCTTTTTATCCAGGTCCTGTTCACCAGGTTAATGTAATCAAAAATGCTTTTCAGGAAGATCCACTCACCCATCGTTCTCATCAATTTGAGGTAATGCTTGATCGAGTTAAGCAAAGGTTAAATGAGTTGAGTGGTGCTAAATACGTTCACTTACTTATAGGAACTGGTACTTTGGCGAACGAAGCAATGATTGCACAATTGAAGGTGTTGGATGAAAGGGGTCTAATCTTAACGAATGGAGCTTTTGGAGAGCGTCTTCAAAAACAGGCATTACGTTGGGGATTAGATTATAACGTGGTTAACTATGATTGGGGACAGGCTTATGATTTAGAGGCCATTGAAAAAAAACTTGCGCTTGGAAATTATAGCTGGCTACTAATGGTTCATGGGGAAACCTCGACAGGGATGCTAAATGAATTAGAAAAACTGAAAGACATTTGCGGTCGTTATAATGTATTGCTCTGCGCTGACTGTGTTAGCTCGTTTGGATCTCTCCCATTCTCTATGGAAGGATTATATTTGGCTACAGGAGTCAGTGGAAAGGCAATAGGTACCATGAGTGGAATTTCTTTTGTCTTTGCCAATTCAGAAATAGTCTCCTGTGAGCGTATTCCTGCCTATTTAGACATAGGCTTAACGACAAACTCCCACGTACCCTTTACAATGCCATCCCAACTTATCCATAGCCTAGAGAATGCCTTAATGGCCTATGACGATGGGGAAAGATATAAGCTTTTACATAAACGATGGATGTATATTGAAGAGGAAGTTAAACGACATAATATAGAGCTCTTTACAAATAACACATATCCTATGATATTCACATTACAAGAAAACCAATTTCCACACCTCGCTGAGGATGCAAGAATGTCAGGCTTTGATTTACATTATAAAAGTGAATATTTAAAAGAAAAAAGCCTTATACAAATATCCTGTATTCAGCCAGATTTTGAAGTTGCATGGACGAAATTCATCAATTGGTTTGCCAATTACCGTCTATATCATGAAGGAAAAAGTAAGTCGCTTTTTGAATCAAGTAGCCTGTGAATAGTGGGTAATAATGAACGCAACATTAAATAAGGCTCATTGTAACATTGGTTACAATGAGCCTTACTTATGTAAGTATGGAAAGATTTAATCTGTATTAATCTGTTTATAAGTCTCTTGGATAAAAGTTTTATAAGGAGTGTCTGGCATCTTGCTTACATTGTCATAAGCCTTTTTCGCAGCCTCTTTTGCTTTAGCTCTTTGACCAATGGCTTTATAGCACAGGGATAGGTATGCATCTTTCTCGTAAAAAATGGATAAATCAATCGGATGACTGAGAGCATCATGAATGACTACTTGCTCTAGCTGTTCAATGGCAGCTTCAAATTGCTTTAAACCGTAATAAGTTTTCCCTCGCTCTAATACAAAGTAAGGGGTAAAAATTTTATCTTTTGCTAATGTATATGTTTGAAATATTTTTTCAGCCTCTTCATATTGATATTTATAGGAATTTAAGTAATGGATTTTAGTAATCAAAGAGAAGTACTCGGCATCTGGATCATCTGCAAAGATTCCATATGCCTCTATTTTTTTTGCGTAATACTCTATTTTCTCCTCGTCTTTTTGCATCATTGCATGGGCAGAAGCGATTCTATAAAGGTCATCTAAGTGGTAAAAGGTTTTGTTTTCCTTTGAATACTCAATTGCTTGGTCCATTAGCTTTAAGGCAGATTCATAGTTTCCGATTGCGTAGTACAAGGCTGTCTCGGTATAGTCAAAGTCAAGTCGAGAAACGGGGTCAATCCATATACCAGTATTTTCTAGTTCTGCCCGTTCCTGTTGGAGAATATGCAAGGCGTCCTCGTAATTATGCTCCTGAAATTTGACCATTACTCTAACAATTCCTATTTTAGCTCGTCGTGAAGTAATGTTTAGCTTCTCATAAAGCTCTGCTGCTTGATTCAATGATTGTTCCCAGTCTTTTTTATGTACTTGGTACATACAACGACTGTACATTTCTAACAAGCGGGCTGACTCATACCCATGACCGATTTTAGGTAAATATGGCTCAACTAATTGTATTAATTGCTCATATTCATCGGATAGATCATTGTAGTGTGTATTAAAAAGATGCTCCGCCTTCTCAAGAACTACGCGTAGTTCTTGTCCACTTACTTCCTCTAATAACTCCGAAACATCTACGTTCAACTGTTTTGCGATATATTGAAGGCTTTCCATAGAAGGCTTCGCCTTATTATTTTCGATTAGACTGAGCATTCCCTTAGTTAGCTCAGAACCTGCAAGTGCCTCTAGAGTCATCTTTTGTTGCTTTCTCAATGTACGTATTCGCTCTCCAAGCGTCTGCATAGCTTCACCTCATTTATTGTTAGTTTAATTATATTAAACTTTTTGTTGAAATGGAAGAACGGATATGATATTATTTGTTTAATAAAATTAAACTTTTAGTTTTTTCAGAACAAATAGAAAGAAAAAGCTAAACAAAGGGGAAAAAATTATGGAAGAAATAGTGAAGTTGAAAAAAGCTACTTATCATTTATGGACATTCACCATTAGTAAGCTCATATCGATTTTTGGCGCTCAAGTTTATGCATTTGCTATCAGTTTTTATATTCTACAGCTAACTGGCTCTGCAACAAGCTTCGCGACAAACCTAATATGTAGTATTTTACCTAGAACTCTACTTGCTCCTTTTGCGGGGTATGCTGCTGATAAATACTCTAGAAAAGGAATTATTATTGGAGCTCAAATTGCCAGCTCGTTGGCGATAGGTGGATTATTAATCTTCAGTATAAATGCAGAATTGTCATTGATTGCGATTTATATAACAACGGTCATCTTATCCATTACCTCAACGTTTTCGGGAGTAACATTTAGTTCTTCCATGACGGGGCTAGTAGATGAAGCGAGAATACAAAAAGCGATGTCTTTAAACCAGATGTCTATTTCCTTTGCGGCGATTGGAAGCCCAGCGGTAGGGGGGATATTATATGGAACAGTGTCTATGCCGGTGTTTTTAGGAATTTATTTGACAGCGTCTATGATAGCGGTAGTTTTAGAATCTACAATGAACTTTAAATTATTTGCTACAAGAAAAGAAGTGGTGGAAGGGGCTCCTAAAGAGTCGATGCTACAAAGCATCAAAGAAGGTTTTAAATATTTAATGAAAAAGCCTGTCGTAAAAATAATTATTTTTATCTCTTTAATAGTGAACTTTTTGTTTGGGGCTTTTCAGGTTGGATATTCGTTTATCCTCATCGAAAAATTAAAGCTTGATCCAGTCCATTTTGGTTATACAGAGATGGCCTTTGCTGTTGGAATGCTGTTAATGTCTATTTACTTCTCAAGTACGAAGGAGTTAAAATATCCTCTTTTTGTTTCTAAATGGAGCATAGTATGCACAGGGTTTTTATTGGCTTCAATTGCGACTCCACTATTAATGAACATGTCTTATTTGGGGACCGTGTTATTTTATATTATAATCCTCTTTATTTTTGGAGTGACTATGATGGTCACTAATACACCAATAATGGTCATGATGCAAAAGACAATAGATGATGATTATAAAGGCCGTGTATTTTCTATTTTAGAAACAGGGTCAATGGCTCTAATGCCACTTGGTATGGTTGTTTTTGGGTTTCTGTATGATGTATTTTCTGCAGAGCTTATCCTAATTACTTCGGGAGTTCTATTAGTAGCTACCGTTTTAGTGCTTGCAAGGCCATCGGTTATTAGAAAAGCACATCCAGAGCTTGCGAAAGGGAAAGTGGAGACTACACCAGCCCCACAGCCAGAATAAAATCTGCTCTGGCGGAACAAGAGGGGAGTTGGTCCATTACAACAGCTATAAAAATGGCGATTACCCAATAAGCCCCCGCTTCGAGGATGTTAAATGTGGATAGTTAACAGTCAATTAAAAGGAGGGGTTCTTTGAATAGCCCTATATTAAAGCAAATAGGAACATTATTTATTCCAGTAAGAAATATAGAACAAGCTAGAGATTGGTACTGCGATATTTTGGGGATAAAAGTAGACGGGGATATTCAGTATGGTCATCTTTACGTTTTACCTATGGAAGGCGCAGGGATAGTATTAGATAGTAAAATTTATTCAGAGGATAGCATATTCAAAGTGCCAGCATTTCATTTCAATACTAAAAACATTGAAGAAGCATTTCAATATATGAAGGATAAAGGAGTAAATCTTCTTACAAAAATTGAGCATAATCATTATTTTAATTTTAATGATCCTGATGGGAATACTTTAATGATATGTAAATGTTAAATTTGAGAGTAATTCAAATAAAGGCATCGTAAATTTAAAAATTTACGATGCCTTTACAGCTAATTTTATAGCCCATGTTTTAATGTTTTAGTGGATCTACGATATGCGAAAATTAAACCTATTGCTAATATCGCAAGAATCCCAGATAATACGTAAATATTATCTGGCTGCTTCGTAAACAACCATGCAAACAAGAGAGGACCGATGATGCGTCCGAGGTTATCCATTGAATAAGTCATCCCAGCTGCAGTCCCATATCGACCACCTGACTCTTTGGAGGTAAGGGATACAATGGTTGTTCTAGCAAGTGCATTACCTGCTGTGAAAACACAAAGGGATAATCCCGCCCAAAAAATATTAGTCGTAAACACTGTCATGACCAACCCTATAGCTGTAACTACTTGTGCATAAAGAAGCCAAGTCGTCTCCGTTCCGTTCTTGATACGTCGTACAACTCCACCTTGAATAGCTGCATCGACAAAGCCGCTGAACATGAATAGATAACCAATTTGTAATGGTGTTATAGCTACTCTTTCAATTTGAAATAACTGAAAAGTTGCCTCCAAGCCAGCAAGTAGGAAGGTAACCATAAAAGAAAAAAGGAATAAGTATTTTATACGGTAGGACCATAAGCTCAAAGCGCCTCTTGGAAGAATCGTTCGCTTATTGGCTTCACCAGTACGAGCTGGTTCTTTTAAAATGATTAACGCATAAACAAAAATGACTAATAATAGAATAGCTGAGACGATAAATGGAGTTTCCAAGCTAATATGACCTAGAATACCTCCAATTGCCGGTCCAAATATAAAACCTAAACCAATAGACATTCCCATGAAGCCCATATACTTATTTCTGTTTTCCTCATCGGATAAATCTGCTATAAAGCCAGTTACCGCAGTGTAAAGCGCACCTGAAAATAGTCCGCCGACTACACGAGAAAGGTAAAGCATTACCAATGAATCGAAAAATAAGGAGAATAACCAAAAGCTTAAGCTAAAGCCGATTAATCCCGTTAGAATAAGTGTTTTCCGTCCAATCCGATCAGAAAGCATTCCCCAAAGAGGAGCAGTGAAAAAGGAAGCTAAAGCATAGACTGTTAGTAGACCTCCTACATGAACCTCGTTATAGTTTTCCTGAAGTATAACCTCAGGCAGTACGGGAATAATAATTCCAAAACCTAAATAAACAAGAAATTGAACGGACATTAATATAAAAAGTGATTTTTTCATTGTCAAACCTGCTTTCTCAAACCTTACCATCTATAATACCTGTTTCGGAAGGAATTTTCACCTTGAAAAAGGTGAAGATAAAATAGTGAATGAAAGCATGATATATCGAGGTTTAACAAGAATATCACTAGCTGAAGAATTTTATCATCCTTTGTATACATTTTAACTGTCGGTAGATTTACCCTGGATAGGTTTTCCTACTCACATTAGCAGGGAAATGAACTTGCTAAGAACAGTTTAATAACTCCTTGGTTCGGATATACTTTGTATAGCTTCAGAGATTTCTTGTATATGGGGAAAAGGAAATGCTAAGTCAGCAAGTGACACAAAGCCTACTAACTCTTCATTTTCTACTACTGGGAGCCGGCGTACTTGATGCTTACCCATTAAAATTGAGGCTTCAGCTGTAGTTTCTTGAGGAGAAACTGAAATGACGGCTTTAGTCATAATGTTTTCTACTTTGCATTTGACATCTTTAGCCACTGCTCTTGTTACAATGTCCCTGTCTGTGATCATTCCAACTAGCTTTTTTTTGCTTACTACTGGTAAACAACCGATATCTAATGAACGCATTTGTTCAGCAACTTCGTTTACATAATCATTAGGGCTACACGTAACCACTTGCTTACTCATTACATCCTGTACAATCATCGATATCACTCCTTTAGAGGTTATGATGGTTTACAAATGCGTAAAATATGTAATAAAAATGAAAGGTTTAGGCCATGTAAAAAGTGGTATTATAGGATAAAGAAAAATAAATAAAATAAAAGAAACCTTTTAAATATATATTCGTAATAATAAATGGAAGGGACTGAGGTGGATTGGCTAAGGAAGTTGATTTAAAGAAAATTGTAAGTAATCTATCAAAACTTGGTGTGACTGTTACAATGACAAAATCTAGGCTTGAAATACTTAAAGCTTTATCACCACCCGCACAAAGTCCACATGTGCAATCCTAAAAAAAGAGTGACTGGAAGCCTCGTTAAAACGAATGCTTCAGTCACTCTTTTTTTATTTTTAGCTTAATCTTCATCCTTAGCAAACATATATGTTCTATGGTGAAACTTCATACTAAAGACTAAACCGATAGCAAGCATATTACCCATCAAGGAACTACCGCCGTAACTTATAAATGGTAGTGGGATCCCCGTTATAGGCAGGAGCTGAATTGTCATACCAACATTCTCAAATACATGGAAAGTAATCATGGCAATAATTCCAGCGCATACATAGGTGCTGTACATATCCTTGAGCTGTAAGGTTATTTTGGTTAAGTGATAGATCAGTAGAAAGTAAAGACTTATTACTATACTAGCACCAACAAATCCATATTCCTCGCCAATGACAGCAAAGATAAAGTCCGTATGATTTTCTGGTACATAAACAACTCGGCCACCATAACCTTTACCGAATATTTCGCCTGAGCCAATCGCATTTAGGGCCGTAATAAGATGCATCCCCTCATTGGAAGCATATGAATATGGGTCTATCCAAGAATAGATACGAGCAAATTGGTAAGGGTCAAAGGCAAAATATTTAGCTAAGAAGTCTTGTGCATATAAGGCCATCCATAAGAGAAGGCCACCTATTCCTAGCCCACCTAAAAATAACGGTAAAATAATTTTCCAAGTAATACCTGCCACGACTATTAAGGCAGCAGTGATTGCTAAGAAAACTAACGAGGTACCTAAATCAGGCTGAAGCATGATAAAAGCTAACGGTATAATTAAGGTGATACCTATTTTCCCTAATAGAATAAAGTCTGTTTTAACAGTTTTCATCACATACTGTTCATGATGATAGGTAATAAGACGCGCTAAACCTAAAATATAAAAGGTCTTCATAAATTCGGCAGGCTGAATGTCCCCTATTGGTAAATGGAACCAGCTTTTTGCTCCATTACGTGGTGATACTAAAGCCATGCTCTCTGGTAGGATAGCAAGGATGGCTAATAGGAAAATTCCTATTCCGTATATATACCATGCCATTTTTTTGTATTGCTCGGGCTCAAAAAACATGACCATCCCAATAATAACGCACCCAACTACATACCAAAAAAGCTGTTTGGATACAAAGTTATACGCAGCGTATTGACCGGTAGTCTGAGCCGAGGAAATGGCTAGTAAGCTAACGATCAGAAATAATAATAAAATAAAAGCTAACGTCCAATCGAAGCGATCAGCAAAGCCTTTTTTATTTTCCATAAAAATCACCTAGATTTCTTTCTAAATATACATTTTTTTGTTTCATTTCCATTCTCTTATATAGAAGGAAACACACTTTTTCTATTATATCGTAAATACTCTTTTTTGGCTTGTGAGTAATATAGACGATATTACAAAAACAGTTGTTTCGTTTAAATAAAATTATGCTAATATATATCTTATATGAGGAGTGAAAATTCAGTGGCTAAAAAAGAGAGAGACTTAGATGACTATTTAACTCATCTATACGTTCATGCAAATGAGATAGAGCATTTTACATTATTTAGTGGTATTTCAGTTCAACTATTTTTAAAATTTGCTAATTTGTCTTCCCTTTTGTTGTTAAAGCATCGTTACGAAGATGCTTCTTTTAATATCCATACACAAATGGATTTTATAGGGGAAAATCAATTTGGACATTTTTTAAAGGAGTCCTCTGAAAAACCTACTTCCCTTTGTTTTTTGGATTTCTCAGATGAGCGACGATTAAATCTGCTGACTCCTCAAGAACAAGCAGAGCTTTTATATATAGCACACAAAAAAGAAGCGTTTCGATCACCATTTTATCATCACCTTCAAAATCGATTTGTCTATATGACCGATGAAGATGAGCATATTACTAAAATTTATTTTCGAGATATAGAAGATTTTTACGGTTTAATCGCTGACTTATTCAATCAAGTGATTAAAGAAAAAACGAAATCTACTGCATTTTGGAGAAAAAAGAATAATATTATATTGCCAGAGTTGTCCTCTGCAACTGTGGAAAGGTACACCGACTTTTATGAAGACGGAGTTCTCATGTCTTTGTTCCGCGTGGATAAGACTAATTATGGAATTGAAATTCGTTGCTTACCGGAAAATATTTTTCCTGACGAGGTGCTAGAGGATATTAAGCACCATGTTAAAAGACCATATGATTTCTTAATAGAAATATAAGAGGACGCTTTTGCTACATACTGTTGCAAAAGCGTCTATTATGTATCTGAGGTGATAAATAGTGGCATGGATTTTACTTATAGTTGCAGGCATAACTGAAATTATATGGGCAATTGGGTTAAAGGAAGCTCATGGTTTTACAGAGCTTATCCCTTCTCTTATCACCATAATGTTTCTAGTGATTAGCTTTTTTTTATTTGCACAGGCGATGAAGACGATTCCGATTGGAACTGCATATGCTATATTTACGGGTATTGGAGCTGCCGGCACGGCGGTCGTAGGTGTTCTATGGTTTAATGAACAAGTAAATGCAGGTAAAGTCGTATTCTTATGTCTGCTACTTTTCGGTATCGTTGGTTTAAAGCTGATTGATACAGAGGAGGCAAATTAATGGAATGGATTATACTGATTGTAGCTGGTCTTTTTGAGGTTGGTTTTGTAGTTTGTATGAAGCTTTCTAATGGCTTTAAAAATAAGAAATTCTCTATACTTACCATTATTACGGCATCTTTAAGTTTCTTTTTACTATCCTTAGCCCTTAAGGATATATCTGTAGGTACAGGATATGCTGTGTGGACTGGAATTGGGGCAGCAGGAAGTGTATTGATCGGTATGTATTTGTTTAACGAAAAGAAAAGTCGTCTAAAATTATTCTTTTTAAGCTGTATTATAGGTGGAGTAGTTGGCCTAAAACTATTTGGCTAACAATTCATGTATAGATACAAGAAATGATAAAATAGAAATATCCAAAACGTGGAGGTCAAAGTGATGAAATTGAAATTAGGATTATTATATGGTGGGAAATCTGCGGAGCACGAGGTTTCTTTGTTAACGGCAAGAGCGGTTTCGCAAGCAATAGATTTTGCTAAATATGAAGTGTATCCTGTCTTCATCTCGAAAGAGGGAGAATGGAGAAAGGGACAAAAACTATTAGGGCCTGTTGAAACGGTTGAAACGCTTCAATTTGGAGAAGATACAGGTAAAGCGAATGATATAACAAGTTTCCTTCCAACTGATAATACAACTAAGAACCTTGAGACTGCGGAAGGTAATGAAGGACTAGACGTAATCTTCCCATTGCTGCATGGACCTAATGGTGAGGATGGAACAGTTCAAGGACTACTAGAAGTATTAAACTTGCCTTACGTTGGAAATGGAGTTTTAGCTTCTGCTGCTGGAATGGATAAAGTAGTTATGAAGCAACTGTTTGCTCAAGCAGGCTTAAAACAGGTTCCTTTCGTTCATTTCATTCGACGTGAGTGGAAGAACAGTCAAATAGTTATACTTGAAAAAATTGAAGCAAGCTTAAAATGGCCGTTGTTTGTCAAACCAGCTAATCTAGGATCAAGTGTTGGGATTACAAAGGTAAACAGTCGCGAAGAACTTATAAAAGCAATCGACCTAGCGTTTAAATATGACCGTAAAATCTTAGTAGAGCAAGGTATTGTCGCTCGTGAGATAGAAATGAGTGTATTAGGAAACGATTCTCCAAGATGTTCAGTAGCCGGTGAAGTATTACCAACTAAAGACTTCTACGACTACTCTGCAAAATATATAGATGGAACGACAAACTATGCAATACCTGCAAATGTTTCAAATAGATTGCAAAAATCTTTAGAGGATGCAGCTATTCGTGCATTCAAAGTGTTAGATTGCTCTGGTTTAGTTCGTGCAGATTTCTTTGTCACAGATACAGAAGAGGTGCTGATCAACGAAGTAAATACGATGCCTGGGTTTACCCCAATTAGCATGTATCCAAAGCTGTGGATGGCTTCGGGCTTATCCTACTCAGACTTGATCGAGGAGCTAATATCACTAGCGATTGAACGCTATGAGGAAAAACAGCAACTGGAACATTCTAAGGACGGAGAGTGACTTAAGTTGAAAAAAACATTAGCACATATCGCAAAGTGGTTAGGTTTAGAACAACCATCTAGTAACCCTTTAGTTACAGGAGTTTCTATTAACACCCGTACGTTAAAGCCGGGAGATCTATTTATCCCCTTTCGAGGAGAGAATGTGAATGGTCATAAATTCGTAGAGAGCGCATTCGATAAAGGGGCAGCTGCAGCATTCTGGTTAAAGGATGAGCCAAATCCTCCAAAGAACGTTCCTTTGCTATTTGTAGACAGTAGTGAAGCAGCACTACAACAGATGGCAAGAGCGTATCGAGAAGAGTTATCTACCGTATTCATAGGAATCACCGGATCAAACGGTAAAACATCCACAAAGGACCTAATAGCAGGAATGCTTTCGCCTTATTACCGTGTGAAGAAGACGGAAGGAAACTTTAATAATGAACTAGGACTTCCTCTGACTATTCTATCCCTTGAGGAGGATACTGAGTATGCGGTACTTGAGATGGGAATGAGCTCATTTGGAGAAATTGAATTCCTTTCCAATATGGCAAAACCAACGTATGCAGTAATCACAAATATTGGAGAGGCGCATATGAAGGATCTTGGATCTAGAGAAGGAATTGCGAAAGCGAAGTTTGAGATTATAGCTGGTTTAAATAAGGATGGGCTACTCGTTTATGATGGTGACGAACCTCTTTTGAAACCGTTTATATCGAATGCACCAGGTTTAAATACTAAATCCTTTGGTACAGGAAATAAAAATGATTTATGTATTGAACAAGTTACATTTACTGAGCAGGGAAGCAGCTTTATTGTAAATGGAGAGCTAAATGAAGAAATGTCTATACCCATTCTAGGGGAGCATCAAGTGAAAAATACGTTGGCTGCATTACTTGTTGGGAAAGAAATAGGTTTGTCGAGTCAACAGATGCGTGATGCCTTAAAGCAAATCGTACTAACAGATATGCGCATGCAGGTAATTGAAACTAACAATGGCAGTATTTTTATTAACGATGCATATAATGCTGCCCCAACCTCTATGAGAGCAGCTATTCAATTTTTAGAGAAGTCGACTATTAAACCCGATAAATGGCTTGTGCTTGGAGATATGCTGGAGCTTGGTCCGGATGAAAAATCATTCCACGAAGAAATTGGTGAGTATATATCCAATGATGTGTTCTCAGGTGTTTGTTTATTTGGCTCACGTATGAAATGGTTAAAAGACCAACTATCAGACAAGTTTGATGAACAACAGCTGAAATGGGTAGAAAATGATTACGAGTCACTTATATCCTTTTTAGATTCAAAAATAACAAATCAATCTATTGTTTTAGTTAAGGGATCAAGGGGAATGAAGTTAGAGAAGGTAATTGAACCCTTTCAAAAATAGTAGAAAGTAGGGATGGCATGAAAACAGGAGTACTTTGCTTACATGGTTTTACTGGGGGTCCATATGAAGTCCAACCTTATGTGGATTATCTAGAAGTAAATACTGACTGGAAAATTGTAGTTCCTACCTTACCTGGCCATGGGGAAACACTGGAGTTAAAAAACCTAACAGCCGAATCATGGATGATGGCAGCGGAGCAGGCTTTGCGTTTGCTGCAAAAGGAAGTAGATCGAGTGTTTGTGGTTGGTTTTTCCATGGGCGGGATTATTGCCATTTACTTGGCTCTACGCTATAAAATTGAAAGATTGGTTTTATTAAGTGCTGCCGCAAAATACATAAATCCAACGCAGTTGCTACATGATATAGGAGACGTCGCCAAAAAAATAGTTGAAGGTAAAGCAGAAGAAAATACGCTGTTTCAAATCTATAGTAACAAACTTCGTGCAACTCCTATTCAAGCTGCTTTAGAATTTGTTCGAGTGGTGAAAATGGTCGAACCTTATTATGAACAAATTACTATCCCAGTATGTTTAGTTCAGGGAAAGAAAGATGGAATTGTTCCTTTTACGACAGCACCCTTCTTATTTGACCATATCCGTTCTACAAACAAACAGCTAATTTTTTCGGAGAGCGGGAAGCACCATATTTGTTATAGCGATGATTGTCAGGAATGGTTTCCACAGGCTCTTACATTTTTAAGGGAAGAAATGTAGAAGAAAAGTTCGGAGCTACTGACTTTAAATTCTAATTCATTGCAACTGAGACAATTGCATGCTATACTACGTTTAGAACAATGGATACATTTTGTGCGAAGACTCTTCAGCATTTATTGAAGAGTACTTTTTTTTGAACATAACGGTTTGTTTACGTAAGAATTAACGAACCGCTCGGCAAAAGACCGGGCTTTCCCTTTATATTAGACCCCTCTGATTGAAACCACAGAGAATTTTAAGTAACGGAAACGTTCCTCGTATAGGCTCGAATTTGCCGCAATTTCATCTGAAAATGTAACCATTTGTCAAAACAGAACAAAAAGGAGATTAAAATTTTGACAAATTTTTCAGAATTAAATATTAGCGCTTCTACACTAAAATCCGTACAACGAATGGGATTTGAAGAAGCAACACCAATCCAAGAAGGTACTATCACTCATGCTATGGAAGGCCGCGACATTATTGGCCAAGCACAAACAGGTACTGGTAAAACTGCCGCTTTCGGTATTCCAATGATTGAAAAGGTTGATCCTAAAAACCCTAACATTCAAGCTTTAATTATTGCTCCAACTCGTGAGCTTGCAATTCAAGTTTCTGAAGAGCTTTATAAATTAGGCTATGATAAAAAAGTTCGTTTACTTTCTGTTTACGGAGGACAAGAAATTGGCCGTCAAATCCGTGCGCTTAAAAACAAGCCACAAGTAATCGTTGGTACACCTGGTCGTATTCTTGACCATATTAACCGTCGTACTTTAAAGCTTGACCAAGTGGAAACATTAATCTTGGACGAAGCGGATGAAATGTTAAACATGGGCTTCATTGATGATATCAATACAATTTTAGAAAGTGTTCCAGACAATCGTCAAACATTATTGTTCTCAGCTACTATGCCGGGACCAATTCGTAAAATTGCTGATAAATTCATGAAAGATCCAGTTGAAGTTAAGATCAAATCAAAAGAAATGACTGTTGAAAATATTGAACAGTTCTATGTAAAAGCTACTGAGCGTGAAAAATTCGATTTCCTTTCAAGAATATTGAATGTACACCAACCAGAGCTTGCAATTATCTTTGGACGTACTAAACGTCGCGTAGACGAGCTTTCAAATGCCCTAAGCATCCGTGGTTACTTAGCAGAAGGAATTCATGGAGACTTAAGCCAGGCGAAGCGTATGTCTGTATTAAAACAGTTCAAATCAAATAAAATTGATATTCTTGTTGCAACTGATGTAGCTGCTCGTGGATTAGATATCTCAGGCGTTACTCACGTTTATAACTTTGATATTCCACAAGATCCAGAAAGCTATGTTCACCGTATCGGTCGTACAGGACGTGCTGGTAAAAGTGGTATTGCGGTAACATTTGTTACTCCAAGAGAAATGGGCTACCTTCGTATTGTTGAAGACACTACGAAAAAACGTATGACAGCTCTTCGTCCACCAAGCTCAGATGAAGCATTAGTAGGGCAACAACGTGTAGCGATTGAAGCTCTTACTGAAATTATTAACAAAAATGATTTAGGTGACTACCGTACACTTGCTGCAGAAATGCTTGAAAAGCATGAAGCAGTTGACGTGGTTGCAGCAGCAATCAAGTCAATGACGAAAGAGCCAGACGATTCACCAATCTCACTTTCAGAAGAACGTCCATTACCAGCTCGTAGAGAGCGTAGTGGCGGCGGACGCAGTGGCGGCGGCGGATACAAAGGTAACCGTAGCAGCGGCGGTGGCGGACGTAGTTCTTCATCACGTGGAGGAAGCGATCGCGGATCTTCTCGTTCAGGAAGCGGTTCACGTCCAAGCGGTCGTCGTAGCAGCGGTCCACGTGACGGTTCTACACAACGTAGCACAAGAACTCGTACACCACGTAACGAAGGCTAATTTTATATAATCCTTTAAGGCGAATCCACTTTGGTGGATTCGCCTTTTGTGTGCTTAGCATGTAAAAAGATAAACGTTTAGCCTGTATGACTCGCAAATAAAATTAATTTAATGAATCTAATTATAAAGTTGAAACATTTTTGTGTAATATTCGTATACAATGACAAGAGAAGAGGTGGATGATAATGAGAAAAGAACCAATTAATCGAATATCCGTAAAAGGTTTAAGAGTGTGGAGAATTTATGGCATCATACAAACCCTAATTATTTTGTTATTAGGCATTGGTACAGGAGTAATCAATTATTTTACGGGAAACTACATATGGTTATACATAGTGGCAGGAGCAGTAGTATTGCTATTTGGATATTTATTCATTTATTTATTTCCAAAGGTAAGATGGAGCAGATGGAGATACGAGGTAAGGGATCAGGAAATAGAACTACAGCATGGTCTATTTGTTGTGAAGAGAACGCTAGTCCCAATGGTTAGAGTGCAACATGTAGACACAGAGCAAGGACCGATTTTACGTAAGTATGATTTGTCGTCTATTACTATCTCAACGGCTGCTACCAGCCACACAATTCCCGCATTAATAACAGAAGAGGCGGATGAGCTACGAGGAAGAATTTCGGTGCTAGCAAGGGTGGCGGAAGAAGATGTCTAAAGAAAAGTATAGACTTCACCCAATTTCTGCCGTTATAAATTTTGTGAAAGTCTTAAAGGAAATGATTCTACCGTTAATTGTTCTAGTGTTAGTCAATGGTTTTGGAGACGATGCAAACTTTTGGTCTGGACTTTTCACTTACGGCATTTACGGAGTACTACTTTTGTTCATGCTAATCAGTGGAATTATTAAATGGAGAAGATTTCGCTATTGGTTTGAAGACGGGGAGCTGCGAATAGAGTATGGTCTTTTTGTAAAGAAAAAGCGATATATCCCTTTTGAACGTATTCAGAGTCTTGACTATACGGAAGGTATATTCCATCGACCATTTGGATTGGTAAAAGTAAAGGTGGAAACAGCAGGTGGAGGTCCTACAAAAGAGGCTGACGCTGAGCTTACTGCTATTAGGAAAGAAGCCGCCGAGCAAATAAAGAAAGAAATCATGCTCGCTAAAGGTCAAAATGTACCTATTATAGAAGATGATTTAGAGGTTGAAGAGACAATTATAGAAGAAAAGAAGCCAATTTTCCGAATGTCCACAAAGGATCTTTTCGTACTAGCGAGCACATCAGGTGGTGTAGGAGTATTCTTTTCAGGTCTTGCAGTATTTGCATCCCAGTTCTCAGAATTTATACCCTATGAAACTATTTATAACGAAATTATGATTTTCATCAAATTTGGAGTGCTTATGGTAGTCTTAGTAATCTTCGCTGTTTTACTTATGGCTTGGATTGTTTCAGTTCTGTTAACCTTTATCAACTATTATGATTTTACAATAAAGATAGAGGATGACGAGATTATTATTACTAGAGGACTTTTAGAGAAAAAGAAAATTACAATTCCTTTAACTCGGATACAAGGGATCCGATTAGTAGAAAACCCTCTTCGTCAGCTTACTGGATATGCTACGGTAACGGTAGATAGTGCAGGAGGGTCAATGGCAGAAAAAGATGAAACCATTCGTTTATTGCCATTAATAAAGAAAGCAGAGATTTATCCAATATTAGAAGAAATTTTCCCTGATTTTCAAATGCAACCTAACTTTCAAAAAGTGCCAAGTAAATCTCGAAAATTCTTCTATCGCTTAGATTTGCTGTGGATTTTACCTATAGCTGCCACAGTTATTTACTTCTTTTATCCATATGGATTATTATCACTTCTACTAATCCCCGCAAGCTTTGGATTAGGCTTGTGGCAGAAGAGAACAGCTGGTTTTTATATAGAAGAGACACAGTTAGTTGCCCAATATCGATTATTTAGTAGAGTGACTGTTTGGATGGAGAAAAGAAGGATTCAATCGATGACAGCTCGTACTACGTACTTTCAGAAGAAATCAGACGTTTCTTCTGTAGTAGTAACTATAAAATCAGGGGTTGGCGGGGCAGAAACAGTGATTCCTCATATCGAGAAGGAACATTCTGAAAACCTATTAAGCTGGTATGAGCCAATACGAAAGCCTAAAATAGATATAGAAAAAGAGATGGAATGATAATTATTTTGTCCATAAAAAAACGTGAAATCGGAAAAACTCGATTTCACGTTTTTACTTTCTAAGTAAGAAATCTTTCCATTCTAGTTGTTTTGTGTACAATAGTAAGTTACTTAACCACTCTGTATGGATTCTTCTTTTTCTTCCAGGAAGCAATTCGTTTAGGATGAAAAAAGATCATTCCAAGTATAAATCCTGTGATTAGACCGCCAAGATGAGCGGTCACCCCTACATTCGGTTGTAGGAATGATAGAATGACACCAATTACGATGATAGGTATGATAATCTGTCTGAGCTGGGGTAATAAGTGTTTCGTGTAATAAACTAACGCAGCAAAAGCACCTAAAATTCCGTATATTGCTCCACTAGCTCCAAGGCCAGCGTAATTCCAGTCATGAATCAAATAAGTTGCTACATTACCCATGAAGCCTGATAGGAAGTAGATGGTTAAGAACCTAGCTTTACCAGTAAGCTGTTCCAACTCTGGACCGAAGATGTATAAAGAGAACATATTAAATAGTAAGTGAGCAAATCCTGCATGCAAGAACATGGAAGTGATTAATCTCCAATATTCACCCTCTGCAATGAGTAGGTTAACCCCCATCCCCATATACCGCAAATAGATTCCATAAACCGGTATAATAGTTAGTAGGAAGATAAAAATATTAATGGCTAATAAGGTAGAAACAATCGGATATAATTTTATGTATTGTTTAAAGCTTTCTCTTCTGGAGAACATACTCTCACCTCGAATTTCTTATTAATAGTATATCTTGTAAAGACCATATAGGAAAGGAAGAACATTCATGATAACTGGTATTGGTTTAGACATAACTGAAATAAAAAAAATAGAATCCATTTTAACTAAAACTTCAAAGTTTGTTCCGCGTGTTTTAACAAAAAAAGAAATAGAAATTATGGAGACTTTATCAGGTGCTCGGCAATTAGAATTTTTAGCTGGAAGATTTGCAGCTAAAGAAGCATTCTCTAAGGCAATAGGCACCGGTATTGGGAAGCAATGTAGCTTTCAAGATATAGAAATTTTAAAAGAAAGTTCTGGGAAACCTATATTATATTTTAAGGAAAAGCCTATAAATGGCTTTGTTTCTATAACTCACACAAAAGATTATGCTGCTGCACAAGTAATTCTTCAATCATAACCGGTCGTCCACCTACATACAATGAACGAAGGCAGTGATAATAGAAAGGGTGGACAAAATTGAAGAGCCTAGTGGCTAGACTGGTAGTTTTATTTGCAATGATTCTGGTACTATCTGCATGTGGAGCTGAATCGAAGGAAGACGTAGTAAAGAAATTGAGCAACAAATGGAGTGACGCAAAGGGATATGAACTAACTGCAGAAATGAGTATTCTAACAGGTGCAGAGCCAAGAGTTTATGATGTGGAAGTTTGGCATACTAAACCAGACTTTTATCGCGTTAAAGTTTCTGATGCAAATGCAGAAAACACACAAATGATTGTTCGTAATGCAGAAGGTGTTTTCGTCGTTACACCTGCCCTTAACAAAACTTACAAATTCCAAAGTAAGTGGCCTTCAGAAAATAGCCAAGCGTATTTAATTGGCTCGTTAGCAGAGGACATTAAGAAAGACAAAGCTGCTACATTTAAAGAAGAAGGAAATAAATAT
The DNA here is from genome assembly GCF_023713305.1 of Psychrobacillus sp. MER TA 171. Taxonomy (NCBI): domain Bacteria; kingdom Bacillati; phylum Bacillota; class Bacilli; order Caryophanales; family Bacillaceae; genus Psychrobacillus; species Psychrobacillus sp. MER TA 171. The sequence continues at coordinate 223,922 of NZ_JAMAWN010000004.1, forward strand.
GTATTTGAAGCTAAAACTACTAATAATCACAAAAATATGCTTCCGACTCAAAAAATCTATATCGACAAAAAGACGATGTTACCAACAGACGTTTCGATATTAAATGAAAATCAAGAAGAACAGATTCATATCAAGTTTGATAAAGTCTCTTTAGGAAAAACACGAGCTGCTGGAGACTATAAAATTGAACAAACACCTGCTGCTCAGGCTGAAGGAAATACAGTCGAGGCATCAGCTGAGTTAGAAAATAGAGACTTTGAAACGCACTACCCAGTTATTAAATGGGAAGATACTCATCTAATGGAAGAGAAGGTTATACAATTAGAAAATCAAAAACGAGTAGTGCTGACTTTTAGTGGAGGAGACAAGGATTTTACAGTCATCCAACAATTGAGCGATGCCTCAATGCCGTCTACTATTCCGGTGTTTGCGCCTGGTGATCCAGTTGATTTAGGTGTGGCAATAGGAGCAGTTACAGATCAATCTATTAGCTGGGAACAAGATGGGATGTCGTTCTTTATTGCCTCCTCTTCACTAACTAAAGAGGAAATGATAGAGGTAGCAGCTTCGATGACAGTTACTGAATTAAAGTGATTATAGGTTGACGACCTCTTCTTCCAAGGAGCATAATAATTTTAAAGACTTGGAAGAAGAGGTTTAATAATGTCACAAAAGCTATATAGACCAACTTTTATAGAAATAGATTTACTAGCAATACAAACTAATATAGAGCGGTTAAAAGAGACTTTACCATCTTCCACTCAAATAATTGCAGTAGTAAAAGCAAATGCATATGGACATGGAGACATTGAGGTGGCACAAGCTGCTCTTCAATCAGGTGCTTCTATGCTTGCTGTAGCCACTCCCGAGGAAGCATTACATCTAAGAGGAGCTGGCATAAAAGCTGAGATTCTTGTTTTGGGAGCTGCGCCACCTTCTTTTTTACCGGAGGCTAATGCCCAGAATATTACTCTTACAGCTTATTCATGTGAATGGATTTATGCTACAAAAGAGTTTAAAAGTAATGTGAAGATCCATATTAAAATAGATAGTGGTATGGGAAGAATAGGATTCTCAAATAAAGAAGAACTGAAAGAAGCTTTAGCTTTTATAAAGGAATCTAGTAGCTTAGAAATTACGGGTGCTTATACCCACTTTGCTACTGCAGACGATGAGGATACCGAGTATTTTAATAAGCAAGTCAAAAAATTTAACTCCTTTTTAGGGTTATTTGAACAAAAGCCTGCTATGATTCACGCTTCCAATAGTGCTGCTGCACTGCAACATCCTAGTCAAAGCTGGGATGCAGTCCGTTTCGGTATATCTATGTATGGAATAGCTCCTTCACCATTTTTGAATAACCATCTTCCTTTCCCTTTGGAAAAGCCTCTTTCTTTGTATACAGAAATAATACATGTAAAGAAGGTTAATGAGGGAGATTCAATAGGATATGGTGCGTCCTATACAGCTAAAACCGAAGAATGGATTGGCACATTACCAATTGGCTATGCGGATGGGCTACTTAGAAAACTCCATACAGAGCATGTGTTAGTTAAAGGGAAAAGAATGCCGTTCGTCGGAAAGATTTGTATGGATCAATGTATGATACGTCTAGATGGCCCAACGAAAGTCGGAGAAAAAGTTGTCTTAATAGGAAAACAAGGAGACGAGGAAATCGAGGTTGAAGAATGGGCAAAAACGCTTCAAACGATTCCATATGAAGTATGCTGTACCTTATCTACTAGAATACCTAGAATTTATCGCAAGTAAACTGTCGACAAAACGTAGTTCTTCATGCATAATTTGTCTAACCATTTCTTATAATGTCTTTTATTTCACGCCCAGTAATGGTAAGATGAAGTATATTGTCAGATAGGGAAATGTTTTGTCGGAGGTGTTTGCTGTGGTAAGTGATAAAAAGAAAAAAGAAGCGCTTATAGAGATTCCAATGCAAATGGGTAATGAGGAAAAGCAAGCTACACAATCATTACCAGGTAGGGAAAGCGTTGCTCGTGTACATGCAAATGAATATATAAAGAAAGGCCAGGCAAATCTTATAAGAGAAGCTATGATGAAAGGCTATGTTGAGATGTCTCATATTAACTTATCCATATGTACAGAGTGTCTACATGCGGAATATGAAGCCCAACATACGACAGAGCGACTCGTAAGTGGAGGATGAAAACTTGATCGTAAAACGTGGGGACGTTTTTTTTGCAGATTTATCACCAGTAGTCGGGTCTGAGCAAGGTGGAACCAGACCCGTATTGGTGATACAAAATGATATCGGGAATCGGTTTAGTCCGACTGTAATTGTGGCAGCAATCACCGCTCAGATTCAAAAAGCGAAATTGCCAACACATGTAGAAATCAATGCAAAAGAGTATGATTTTGAACGTGATTCAGTTATATTATTAGAACAATTACGAACTATTGATAAGTCGAGGCTTACAGATAAAATTACACATTTAGATGAAGATGTAATGGAAGAAGTCGATCATGCACTAGGCATCAGTTTAGGAATCGTAAAATTTTAAATACATAGACAAGACGCAATGTGTAGCCGACAAATACGCATTGTGTTTTTTTATTTTCTTTTTATATGAGTTATGTGGAGAGTTTTCATTTAGAGTGAAAATTATTTTTCTTTAAAAATAAGAATTGCGCCATATAGAGTGGTATTTATATAGATTTCTTTAAATGATTTACTGTGTGTAGAGTAGATTATGTTGCTTTTAAACAGCATAAAAAAACCTGCAAAGATATTAATAGATGTAAATTCTTATAAGATTCGTTACAATATAATTACCATTTAAATAATGAGGAGCTGGGAACAACCAAATGAATAAACAAATTGCTACATACATTCGCGATAATATCGATATAATATTGGAAAAATGGAAAGTTAAGATGGAAGACGAAAAAGATGACCGTTTTTTTCAAATTATGTCAGATCAAGTTATTGACCATACTGCACGCGAATTTGGGGAATTAATGATATCGAGTCTTACTGAAGATCAGGAAATTTATACAGGGAAGCTAAACGACTTTTCCGTACAAATTGTGCGCTACGGATGGTCCATATCTTTTGTTTTAAAATCATTGACTAACTTTACAGAAGTTATCTATGAAGATATGGAAAGTGCCGGACATTTAAATGAAAATAATTATAAATCTTATCGCTCTATTTTGAACAATTGGCTTACGCCTCTTACTCATACAATTGTAGAAGCTTACTCTATTGTGTGGGAAAAAACAGTTAACCTACAAAAGATAGCACTGCAGGAACTTTCAGCCTCTCTTATTCCTGTGTTTGAGAAAATCTCAGTGATGCCATTGGTTGGAACAATTGACACTGAGCGTGCAAAGCTTATAATGGAAAACTTACTGCAAGGAGTAGTGAAGCATCGTGCAGAAGTAGTGTTATTGGATATTACAGGAGTTCCAGTAGTAGACACGATGGTCGCTCATCATATTATTCAGGCTGCCGATGCAGTTCGTTTAGTAGGGGCAAAGTGTTTCTTAGTGGGAATTCGCCCAGAGATTGCTCAAACAATTGTAACGCTTGGTATTAATTTAAATGATTTTACAACAACAAGTACTTTGCAACGTGGAGTGGAACAAGCATTGGCACTAACAAATAGAGCGATAGTTGAGGTGAAATCATAATGATGACGCGGATTCCAATTTTGAAGTTAAGGGATTGTTTAATTGTATCCATACAATGGGAGCTAGATGATCAAACTGCTTTGTCATTTCAAGAGGATTTATTGGACAAGCTGCATACGACAGCTGCTAGGGGAGTAGTTTTAGATTTAACACCGATAGACTTTATTGATTCTTTTATCGCTAAAGTCCTTGGAGACGTCATTAATATGTCAGGTCTAATGGGAGCTAAAGTAGTGATAACGGGAATACAACCGGCCGTTGCAATCACATTAATCGAGTTAGGAATTAGACTTGAGAATGTAGTAACTGCTTTAGACTTAGAAAATGGATTGGAAAAACTTGAACGAGAATTGGAGGACTAATCCATATGAATATGAAGTCTTCTGTTCACATTATAAGTGAGTGGGATATAGTAGCGGCAAGGCAACTGGGGAGAAACGAAGCAAAAGATGCTGGTTTTGGAACAGTTGACCAAGCTAGAATTACCACCGCTATTAGCGAGCTCGCTCGAAATATATATTTATACGCTGGAAAAGGAAATATTGAGATCAAACAAATTGTAGAAGGTAATCAAAAAGGGATTTTAATTATTGCTGCTGATGAAGGACCTGGTATTGCTGATGTCCGTAAAGTTATGGAAGATGGATATACCACTTCAGGAGGCTTGGGAGCAGGGTTACCAGGGGTGAAACGACTAATGGACGATTTTAAAATCGAAACTGCAGTTGGAGATGGGACAACAATTATTGCCACTAAGTGGTTAAGGTAGGAGGTAAGATAAATGCCTCAACAATTTAAAAAACAGTATAAGGAAATTTTGAGACAGTATACGTTAAGTCAAACGGAGCATAATTTATATGAAGGTCAAAATGTTAGTAGAGAGCTCATACAAAAAAGTATTTCTCCGGAGGAAGTAATCAGTATACATAAGGCTTCTTTGGAAGAGATTATGCCTGATTTACCGGAAGAGGTATCTCATTCGTTTGATTTTTTGATAGAAGTTATGATTAGATATGGCTTGGCCTTAAAAGAACATCAAACACTTATTGAAAAACAGCAAAATTTTAAAATGGAAATGGAACTGGCAACTAATGTGCAGCAAACACTGCTTAAATCCAAAATCCCAAACATGAATAACTTGGATATAGGGCTAATCTCTGTTCCGGCGAAAGAAATGAATGGAGATTACACTCACTTTTTGAGTAATGACCATGCAATAGGTGTCGCAGTGGCTGATGTCATTGGTAAAGGGATACCTGCAGCTCTTTGTATGTCCATGATTAAATATGGTATGGATAGTTTGGATGGTCCAGACACTGATCCAGTAGTTGTTTTAGATATCATCAATCGAATTGTTGAAAAAAGTGTTAGTGATTCTATGTTTATATCGATGTTTTACGGAACATACGATACAGCACTGAGTGAATTCACTTATGCTTCAGCAGGACATGAGCCACCATTGTTCTATTGTGCTCACACAGGAGAGTTTAAAGAACTTCAGGCAAAAGGCTTATTGCTTGGTGTAGTTCCTAATGTCAAATACGAGCAACATTCTATTACGTTAGAAAAAGACGACTTTGTTGTAATGATGACCGATGGTGTAACGGAATGTCGTTCGAAGGAAGGCTTTATTGACCAAAATATAATACTAAGTATTATTGAAAGCGTAAAAGATAAGCCGGCTCAAGAAATGGTCGAATATGTATTCCATAAGCTAGAGGAATTGCAGGAATTTGAACAACGTGATGATTTCACTCTAGTCATTTTCAAGAAATCGCTATAAAAATGTTTAACAATGATTGTATCGTGGTATAGATACGTATATATAGTGAAAACGGGGGATAATTTGATTATGAATATATCAGTAGAACTATACGAAGAAGAAATGCGTATCAAAGGAATTATTAAAGGTGAGATTGATGCATTTACAGCACCTTTGTTAAGAGAAAAGCTTTCAGAAATTAATTTAAAAGAAGATTCACGTGTCGAGTTAAATTTATCGGACGTATCATATATGGATAGTACTGGATTAGGTGTATTTGTAGGTTTTTATAAAAGTGCTAAAGAGTCTAATGTCCACATGGAATTAACGGGACTTTCACCTCGCCTTAAAAGATTGTTTGATATAACTGGGTTAGGGGACATAATGGACATTCAAGCAAGCGAAGAGGTGAAAATAGATGAAACCGTTTGATTATGTAGAGATTCGTTTGCCTGCAAAGCCTCAATATGTGAGTGTAGCACGTCTTACAATTTCAGGGCTGGCGAATCGGATGGGCTTTTCTTATGATGATATTGAAGATTTAAAGATTGCAGCGAGTGAAGCAATTACTAATGCAGTTCAGCATGCTTATGCAGAAGATGAGGACGGCGAAGTAGTAATTGGTTGTGCGTTATATTCTGATAGAATCGAAATTATGATTGCAGACCATGGAAAAAGTTTTAACTTTGAGGAAACAAAAGCGCAAGTGGGACCTTACCATGATTTAGAGGAGGGATCATTCTTACGTGAAGGAGGGCTTGGCTTATACCTTATCGAAACATTGATGGATGAAGTAAAAGTTCATCACCAAGAGGGTGTAACTGTATTTATGACGAAGCATGTCGGAGTAAAGCAGGTGGATGATAATGTCGAACACATCTCTTCCTAAAGAGTCAAAGGAACAAATATTAAAGTGGATTAAAGAATATCAAACGACAGAAAGCGAAGAGGCTCAAACAAATCTTGTGTTAAACTACGAGCGTTTGGTTGAGTCGATTGCTCGTAAATATTCTAATGGTAAGTCTCATCATGAGGATATAGTTCAAGTAGGTATGCTTGGTCTATTAGGGGCCATTAGAAGATACGATCCGTCCTTTGGTAAAAACTTTGAAGCTTTTGCCATTCCGACGATTATAGGTGAAATAAAAAGATTTCTCAGAGACAAGACTTGGGCAGTTCATGTTCCAAGAAGAATAAAAGAATTAGGTCCACGTATTAGATCGGCAGTGGAAGTGCTAACAACTGAGTTTCAAAGATCTCCCTTAGTCCCGGAAATTGCAGATTATCTGGATGTAGAAGTTGAAGATGTTCTAGAAGCAATGGAAATGGGCAAAAGCTATCAAGCATTGTCGATGGATCATTCCTTAGAATCCGATGCAGATGGTAGCACTATAACGTTGTTTGATGTAATTGGTCAGACAGACGGGGAGTTTGAAAAAACGGATCAGCGCTTACTTGTAGCCGAAGCTTTTAATGTGTTGTCGGAAAGAGAAAAAGAGATAATTTTACTTACATACATGGAGCAGCTGAGTCAGAAAGAAACAGGCGACCGTCTCGGTATTTCGCAAATGCATGTATCGAGAATTCAACGCAAAGCAATAAAGAAATTACAAGAGGCAATATTATCGTCAGGTGGAATTGTAAATTGATAAACTACTCAGATGAAAAAGTCGAGTTGCTAGTCTTTCAGGAAGCAAAAACAGGGAATGCGGAATCTGGTGATACTTACTATGTATCTAAGCATGAAGATTTTATGCTTTGTGCAATTGCAGATGGATTAGGGAACGGTCCAATAGCAAAAGAATCAGCTGACGTAATACCAAACATTTTAGAACAATATCCTGAGGAGACATTGGATAACTTATTGTTAAAATGCAATGAGCTTATGGTTCAAAAACGAGGAGCAGCAGTTGCTCTTGTGAAAATAGATTATAAAGCTCAAACTATATCTTATAGCTGTGTAGGCAATATAAAGTTTTATATGTACCAACGCTCCACTGGGAAAATGATTTATCCATTGCCAGTCATGGGATATCTGTCAGGACGTAAACAAAAGATTAATACACAAACATATCCATGTGCTAAAGATGACTTGTTCCTTTTGCATTCTGATGGGGTAGTGATGAAGAGTCCAAAGTCCACTATTAAGGAGTCTAGCGGTACTAAATGTTTGTACGAAACAGTTTATAAAGAAATAGAACATGGCGACGACGCCACATTCATTGTAGGAAGCTTACTCTCATAATTAAAGGGTAAGCTTTTTTGCTGCGTTCAGAATATGTTAAAATAAGGTTAGATAGAAAGGATGGGTTTGTTTTGGAACTAAAGAAAATGCTTCAGCTCGTATCCAAAGAGACGGGCACGAAAACATCGCAGGCAGAGCAAGTAATAAAATTATTAGAAGAAGGAAACACAGTACCTTTTATAGCTCGATATCGTAAAGAACAAACAGGCTCATTGGATGAAGTACAAATAAAAGCAATAGAAGATCGTTATCATTATATCCAACAGCTCGAACAACGCAAAGAGGAAGTTCTGCGATTAATAGAAGAACAAGGGAAACTTACTGAAGAACTTTCAGCTTCTATACAAAATGCGACTGTCCTTCAACGAGTAGAGGATCTGTATAGACCATACAAACAAAAACGTAGAACGAAAGCTACTATAGCAAAAGAAAAAGGGCTGGAACCTTTAGCTACGGAACTACTTGGATTCCCAAAAGAATCTATTCAAACCCTAGCAGAAGCTTATGTAAATGAAGAATTAGAGGTAATGACTACTGAAGACGTGCTTCAAGGTGCTCGTGATATATTAGCAGAACAGTTTGCAGATGATGCTAAAATACGGGAACAAATACGTAACCTAACGCGCACCGACGGAAGAATTGTATCCTCTTTGAAAAAAGCAGAGCTCGATGAAAAAAACGTTTATGAAATGTATTATGAATATGAAGAGCCAGTGAAAAAAATAGTACCTCATCGAATTCTTGCCTTAAATCGCGGTGAAAAAGAGGATGTACTTAAAGTTGGTCTACAAACACCGCAGGACAAAATTTTAAGAGTAATGGAAGCACAATGGATACCGAATCATGCTACTAGTGAAGCAGTGGAACAGGTGAAGCTAGCGATAGAGGATTCTTATAAGAGATTGATTCAACCTTCCGTAGAAAGAGAAATTCGTGCAGAGCTTACAGAAAAAGCTGAAGCGCAGGCTATTCATATTTTTTCTGAAAACCTACGTAACCTCTTACTTCAGCCACCATTAAAAGGAAAAGTGGTACTTGGAGTGGACCCGGCCTACCGTACTGGCTGTAAACTTGCAGTGGTTGATGATACAGGTAAGCTATTAGAGGTATCTGCCATTTACCCTCACGCACCTAAAATGGATATAGAAGGCTCAAAAAAGAAAGTTCTTTCTTACCTTAAGAATTATCCGATTTCTCTTATAGCGATTGGAAATGGTACGGCATCTCGTGAAACAGAGCAATTTATCGTAGATTGCCTGAAGGAAGTGACAGGAGAGGTTGCATACGTAATTGTCAATGAAGCAGGTGCTTCGGTGTACTCAGCTTCAGAAACAGCAAGGAACGAGTTTCCCGACCTTCAAGTTGAGCAACGAAGTGCCGTATCAATTGCTAGAAGACTACAAGACCCTTTGGCGGAGTTGGTAAAAATAGATCCAAAGGCAGTAGGTGTGGGACAATACCAGCATGATGTGTCACAAAAGAAACTGTCGGAGTCTCTTTCTTTTATAGTAGAGACTGCGGTTAACCAAGTAGGCGTAAATGTAAACACAGCATCGGCTTCATTACTTCAATACGTATCTGGCCTTTCTAAAACTGTAGCAGAGAACGTGGTAAACATGCGAAACGAACAAGGACGTTTCACTTCAAGAGCTCAGCTTAAGAAAATTCCTCGTCTTGGAGCTAAAACATATGAACAGGCAATTGGTTTCCTACGTGTTCCAGACGCTAAAAATCCGTTAGATGCAACAGGAATTCACCCGGAAAGCTATAAGGCAGCGGAACAAGTCCTTGAAATTGCTGGACTAACTAAAAGCCAAATAGGTTCTAAGGAAGCAGAAGAAGTACTAAAAACTATTTCTATAGAAGAAACTAGTAAAGAATTAGGGATTGGTGAGATTACGCTAAAGGATATTTTGGATGCATTGATTAAGCCAACACGAGATCCACGTGAAGCTTTCCCGCAGCCATTACTTAAAAAAGATGTACTAAAGTTAGAGGATCTAAAAGCAGGAATGGAGCTTCAAGGTACAGTTCGAAATGTAGTCGACTTCGGCGCCTTTGTAGATATAGGTGTTAAACAAGATGGACTTGTACACATCTCCAAGCTTAAAAAAGGATTTGTAAAGCATCCTTTAGATGTAGTCTCCCTTGGGGATATCGTTACTGTATGGGTAGAGCAGTTCGATGCCAACAAAGGAAGAATTGCATTAACGATGCTTCCACCTGAACAACAAGTCTAATAATAACCAGAGTTGTCCATTGATGAACATCAGTGGACAAGCTCTTTTATCTAGGAGAGAGTATAGTGACAGATGAACAATTGAGTGAATTAGTAAGTAGCATATCAATGCAGATTTTTAAAAGGAAGTTTCACCATAAAGCTTATTTCAATAAAAGACTGCGCAGTACCGGCGGAAGGTATATGTTAAGAACACATATGATTGAAATAAATCCTCTAGTGTTAGAGAAACATGGAATGAATGAGTTGATTGGAGTTATTAAGCATGAGCTTTGTCATTATCACTTACATATAGAAGGGAAAGGGTATAAACATAGAGATGCAGATTTTCGTCAGCTTCTAAAACAGACAGATTCACCTAGATTTTGCTCTACACTCGTAGCGCCTAAAAGTCAAAAACGTACTAAACTGTATGTGTATGAGTGCGCAAAATGTGGTTTGTTATATAGACGGAAAATTCGAGTAAATACGCAGAAATTCAAGTGTGGCAAGTGTTTTGGGGACCTGCATTTAAGTTCTTTTAAAAAAATGAAAGAAATTTGATGAAAAGTGTTGACGTTTGTCCAAACCCTCTCTATAATAGAAAAAGTCGAGTAGAACAAAACGACATAAATTATTCCGAAGTAGCTCAGTGGTAGAGCAATCGGCTGTTAACCGATCGGTCGTAGGTTCGAGTCCTACCTTCGGAGCCATCTTTAAATGGCCCCTTGGTCAAGCGGTTAAGACACCGCCCTTTCACGGCGGTAACACGGGTTCGAATCCCGTAGGGGTCACCATTTAATTGAATTAAAGATACATAGGTCCCGTGGTGTAGCGGTTAACATGCCTGCCTGTCACGCAGGAGATCGCCGGTTCGATCCCGGTCGGGACCGCCATGTTGGGGTATAGCCAAGCGGTAAGGCAACGGATTTTGATTCCGTCATGCCCTGGTTCGAATCCAGGTACCCCAGCCATTTCGTTTCGTGAGCCATTAGCTCAGTTGGTAGAGCATCTGACTTTTAATCAGAGGGTCGAAGGTTCGAGTCCTTCATGGCTCATCATATTACAATAATTGTTGACAAGCTCATGAGAGTAAGTTATAATAAACATCTTCCCATTTTATAACTACGCGGTCGTGGCGGAACGGCAGACGCGCTAGGTTGAGGGCCTAGTGGGGGTTAACCCCGTGGAGGTTCAAGTCCTCTCGGCCGCACCAAGCATTGTCTCTTACTAAGCGCCCGTAGCTCAATTGGATAGAGCGTCTGACTACGGATCAGAAGGTTGTGGGTTCGACTCCTGCCGGGCGCGCCAAACAAACAATTATTTAATATATTATATATGCGGGTGTAGTTTAGTGGTAAAACCTCAGCCTTCCAAGCTGATGATGAGAGTTCGATTCTCTTCACCCGCTCCAATTATACTAAAGTAATACATGAACATTGAAAACTGAACATGCAAAACGTTAAGACATACAGCATCAACAAGCTTCGGCTTGATTGACGCAAAACAATTTTGACATCATTTAATGATGATGCCAGCAAAACAAAATGAGCTTTTTAAGTTCTCTATTATGGAGAGTTTGATCCTGGCTCAGGACGAACGCTGGCGGCGTGCCTAATACATGCAAGTCGAGCGGATGATGAAGAAGCTTGCTTCTTCTGATTTAGCGGCGGACGGGTGAGTAACACGTGG
>NZ_JAMAWN010000051.1:0-1579 GCF_023713305.1 Psychrobacillus sp. MER TA 171
AAACCAGCTAATAGGATGTCAATATTTTTCTCTAAAATTATTATTAATCTTATGATATACTATTTTGTGCATGACAAATAGCCCTCCAAAAACCTTTTGGAAGGTTTTCTCTTAATTACTTGTAACCAGTAATTACGCTATATCTTGGAAAGTTTCTTTGCTATTTAATAAAGCATAAATCCAATGAAGCAGTTTGTTAATACAGGCTACTATCGCCACTTTTGCAGGCTTTCCCTCTGATTTCTTCTTATCATAGAATTCTTTCAGCTTGTTGTTTCTTGAACTTCTGATACCACACAATACGGCAAGATACAAAGCATGGCGTAATCTACTTGAACCTCGTTTTGTAATACGATTGGTTGTGGCAGTAAACTTTCCTGATGAGTGAACACTGGGATCTACTCCTGCAAAGGCAACTAGTTTTTTCGGATGATTAAACCGTTCGATTTCTCCGATCTCAGAGATTATCGTGGCAGCGATCTTTTCTCCGATTCCTGGAATCGATTGGACAATCTTGTAATCTTCTAATTCATTTGCCAAGGTCACTATACGAATTTCCAACTCCGAAAGGTGCCCTTGGTACTGAAAAAGCATTTCAATATACATTTGAAGATTGATCAAGTGACTATGATACACCACTTTTTGAAATGGATTTCGATAGGCAGAATCCATTAGTCTTTTTGCCTTTTCCAATGCCCATTGACTAGAACGTCTTGGACAAAACTCCATCACACACTCCGCTAGCTTACTTTCTCCAGCTGCTATTACCTCTTCTGAAGTTGGGTATTTCTTTAACATCAATAAAGAAACCTTTGAATAAAGATCACCAAAAACCTTGCGGTATTCAGGAAACACTTGATCTAGAATAGTGTGAAACTGTAGCTTAGCCTCCACATACATATTCGTCACAATCTCCTGTTGTCTCGATAGATTTCTAAGATTTAAGAGTTGAATCCCTCTTTTTTTATGAGGTTCAAAATCTTCTTTGTAATAAAGCATACACAACTGATACGCATCAATTGCGTCTGTTTTTACCTTTCTTAAACTAGATCTCTTCGCTTGATAAGAAATAATAGGGTTAAGCAAGATATATAAAACCTCGTTTTCCTCCAAGCATTGAATAACAGGAGAGTGGTAATGGCCTGTAGATTCTAGAATGACTATAGGCATTTGCCCGGTCATCACTTCAATCTCATGTAAGAAGCCTATAAAACGGTCTAAATCCTCTCGTGTATGCTTCATAGAATAACTCTTTCCAAACGGCTTCGATTTATCTAAAAATGCCTGAACTTGGCTCTCTCCTTTTGCCACATCCAGACCAACTACTGGGTTCATTTAACTTCCTCCTCTGACTAACTCACCAGTACCCCTGTTCCTCCTTATAGTGTCATAGCTTCGCTTGTTATACGAGATCTATGTCCCAACCAGCCTCAAACATGTTTCTACAAGTAGGGGGTGGACAGTTTAGCCGACGGGATCATTGTCCCACGCACCCGTACGTCCTACCCTGGCTACTGATATATTAAATCCTATAAAAATAAGGTCAACCAGTAAAAACTGGTTAACCTTATAATACGAA
>NZ_JAMAWN010000052.1:0-1179 GCF_023713305.1 Psychrobacillus sp. MER TA 171
GCGATTTGACTATGAGTATCGGAAAGATTACATTGCGTGTTCCTAGAACACGTGAAGGTGATTTTTCACCAACCGTCTTTGAACGATATGCTCGTTGTGATCAAGCGCTAGTTTTATCTATGCTTGAAATGGTGATTAATGGAGTGTCTACACGAAAGGTGACCAACATTGTTGAACAGCTTTGCGGGGAAAGTGTCTCTAAATCTTTTGTTTCTTCTCTCACACAAAAATTAGATCCAATTGTAAATGAATGGTCTCGAAGACCCCTTAACTTCACCTATTTTCCTTATGTTTTTGTCGATGCCATGTATATTAAAGTTCGCGAAGATAAACAGGTGGTATCCAAGGCTGTCTATATTGCCACCGCTATCACAGAGGATAATAAACGTACGATTTTAGGATTAAAAGTAGATCATGTAGAAAGTTATGAAAGTTGGCTCGGTTTCTTTGAAGAGCTTAAATCACGTGGACTTCAATCACCAAAACTAATTATATCAGATGCCCACTCGGGCTTACAAAAGGCTATCACACGAGCTTTTATAGGTACATGTTGGCAACGGTGTAATGTCCATTTCAAGCGAAATATCTTTGAAAAGCTCCCAAAGAAGGACTCTGCCGATGCTCGTGTCATGATTAAAAGAATCTTTGAAGCGGTGACAGTAGAAGACATGAGGCACTTTAAAGAGGAATTAATGAATAAGTATAAAGATGAACCTAAATATGAAAGGGCTCTTTCTACATTGGATGAAGGTTTCGAAGATACCATCCAATACATGCAACACCCTATGAAAATTCGTGTCTTTATAAGAAGTACCAACGCACTGGAAAGGCTAAATCAAGAAGTTAGAAGAAGAGAGAACGTAATTCGTATTTTCCCGAATACGCAATCTGCATTCCGCTTGATTGGAGCTGTATTAATGCAATATGAAGAACAATATAGAAAGAAAAAATCCCTTGTAAAATAAGTGGAATAGTTTGTAGGCGTGAGATCCCATTCATGGAGCATCCCAGATGAGTTGAACGTCGTCAAAGTGAAAAGAATCTTTGACAACGTTCAACTCATCTGGGGTTATTCGCCCATGGGATTCACGCACAAAAAATGTGAAGTGGGGTTTTTACACTTCTCAAGTAGGTTTGAAAACATTGTATACAATTTTACACAATACTATGGACTTGACT
>NZ_JAMAWN010000053.1:0-1139 GCF_023713305.1 Psychrobacillus sp. MER TA 171
GCGACCATCCATTCCCTTCCTTCGGATTTGAAGGAGACTTTTCCTGGCGTCTATCGAGCCGAATTAAAATGCCAACTGGAGTATGAATTCCTGACAGGACAGTTCATATTGGCTGACTGGATGAACGGAAAGGAAAACGATTCTCTATATGGGAAGAATCGATTAGAGACGGTCTCACCTGGCGATTTATTTCTACAAGACTTGGGTTATTTCCATCTACCCACCTTCCAAAAAATTGATGAGTCCGGGGGCTATTTCGTCTCTAGAGTTCGACCAGATTGTTCTATCTATACAGGGAATCCCAACCCTCGTTACCATGCCGATGGCAGGGTCGTCAAATCCTCTTTTTATCAGAAGGAATCTTTGGCAGAGCACCTGGAACAAATGGAGCGTGGCTCCGTAAGGGAATGGGAGGAAGTTTATGTGGGGTATGACTATAAATTCCCTACCCGTTTAATTTTGTATCGCCATACAGAGGAACAAGATAAAAGTGATCAGTATAAACGTAAACATTCACGTTACCAGACAAAGGAGCACGTAAGAGCGCTAGATGGGGCGACGATTATTATGACAAACCTCCCGGATACTATCCCAGCTGAGAAAGTGATGGACCTTTACCGATTGCGCTGGCAGATCGAGTTATTGTTTAAAGGATGGAAATCTAATTTCCCGACCACTTTTTATAAACAGATAAAGGAAGAACGTGTCCTATGTCATTTTTTCGCTCATTTATTATTGTTTCTAATCACAACTACAACAACTTATCAGGCACGTTTATTCTTGCTAGAGAAATCTAGAATAGAGATAAGCATTCAAAAGGGCATCTCAGTTGCACTACGCTTTATTCGCTTGATGTTTGAAAGCATAAAAAAATACACCAAGCTTACCAATGGGGTACTGAAAAGGTTTCATGGTGCTCTTTGTAAACATGCATTGAAAACAAAAGGGCCACCTGAAAAGGATCCATTGATTATACTCGGTGCAAATTACAGTTAGTATTCTATGCCCTGTATAGAAAGAAATTAAACTTACATTTTTTGGTTAAACCAAAAAGTGTTAATTTCATATGGTCTAATTTTCAAAAATACCAGTTCATATGAGAGTGAATGACGTAAATTTTTCTTAACTTGATAGCTATG
>NZ_JAMAWN010000054.1:0-1063 GCF_023713305.1 Psychrobacillus sp. MER TA 171
TAGGGCATAATGCATTCTCACCATATTCATTCAACTCAAGCATCATGATTTACACCACCCCCGCGGGTAGGCTTTCGTCAGCCGAACTGCTACGGTAAATTCTCACGCCTTTTCGCCGAGCTTATAACACGATCATTCTTACTAAATCTAATGCTATTCGACTAAGAGAGAGCCCTTCAAGACGTTACTCTATCATTTGACTCTTCGATATAATCCTTCAGTTCCATTGGAACTGTCTAGTCTTTACCAGAGAAATGTGACCATGCTCTATTTAAACTAGAAACGTTTTGCACAAGTAAAGCACCTGTTAGTTGAAGAAGAAATACTTATTTTGTGAATTTTAATTATCTTTATTCAACTCATTTATTTCAAACCAGGTTCTTAACTGTTCAGCATAGTTCAGCCTTTCCTCTGAAAGACTTAAATTACCGTCGGTTCGATAAAGATCATCATCATAATATCGTGGATAAACATGTAAATGATAATGCCATACATCCTGACTTCCCCCAGGTTCGTTGTGTTGTCGAGTGGAAATACCATCGCATTTGTAACACTCCTTTAATGCGTAGGATATCTTCTGTGCCAACTGATGAATTCGTGTAGCATATTCAATGGGTAAGTCGAAAATATTTTCAAAATGTTTATTTGGAATGATGATTACATGGGCTTTATTATTTGGCCACCACAATGTTCCGATTAAAGCCGTTACATAGTCATCTTTATACACAATATCTTGCTGTTTAGATTGGATTAGCTTGTCTTCTTCATCCTCAACACCTTTTACTAAAAGACAAAATGGACAAACATAGCCTTGTGGCATATGACTATATTGAATCATATTATTTACCCCTTTAAATAAAATTATTGTTTATTCTTCTTCAACTAAAACTGCCCCGTTATTTCAATAAGAAAAAAGCTTTACTCCTTCTTGAAGTAAAACCAGCTAATAGGATGTCAATATTTTTCTCTAAAATTATTATTAATCTTATGATATACTATTTTGTGCATGACAAATAGCCCTCCAAAAACCTTTTGGAAGGTTTTCTCTTAATTACTTGTAACC
>NZ_JAMAWN010000055.1:0-974 GCF_023713305.1 Psychrobacillus sp. MER TA 171
TCCCATTACGCAAGTAAGTAAGATCCCTCAAAGACGATGAGGTAGATAGGTTCGGGGTGGAAGCGTGGCGACACGTGCAGCTGACGAATACTAATCGATCGAGGACTTAACCAAATTGTTTGTTTCTGAGATGTCAGTTTATTCAGTTTTGAAAGAATAATTTTTTATTAAAAAAACCCTTGTAATAATCTACATAGTTGATATAATAGAAAATGTCTTTCAGTAATTATTCAGGTCTAGTGATGATGGCGAAGAGGTCACACCCGTTCCCATACCGAACACGGAAGTTAAGCTCTTCAGCGCCGATGGTAGTTGGGGGTCTCCCCCTGCAAGAGTAGGACGTCGCTAGGCGGATATTATTCCGAAGTAGCTCAGTGGTAGAGCAATCGGCTGTTAACCGATTGGTCGTAGGTTCGAGTCCTACCTTCGGAGCCATTTCTAGGAGAGCTGTCCGAGTGGCCGAAGGAGCACGATTGGAAATCGTGTAGGCGGGTAACACTGTCTCAAGGGTTCAAATCCCTTGCTCTCCGCCAGATAGATTTCTCTTATACATAATGGCCCCTTGGTCAAGCGGTTAAGACACCGCCCTTTCACGGCGGTAACACGGGTTCGAATCCCGTAGGGGTCACCATTTATTTTTAAACCAGCATTACGGAGGATTAGCTCAGCTGGGAGAGCATCTGCCTTACAAGCAGAGGGTCGGCGGTTCGAGCCCGTCATCCTCCACCATTTTAATCACACTTAGCATTGTCGCGGGTGGAGCAAATCGCTTCACGAAGAAAGCAAAGCGTGGAAGACGTAAAACTCACTAAATGCGTAGTTGATTTAAATTTCAACACTTATATTATCGCGGGGTGGAGCAGTTCGGTAGCTCGTCGGGCTCATAACCCGAAGGTCACAGGTTCAAATCCTGTCCCCGCAACCAAATGGTCCCGTGGTGTAGCGGTTAACATGCCTGCCTGTCACGCAGGAGA
>NZ_JAMAWN010000056.1:0-858 GCF_023713305.1 Psychrobacillus sp. MER TA 171
GGAAAATTTCTAAATGATCTCGACGATAACGTGGGTATTTCTCGAGCACTTTCTCTATATACACCTTCGCTTTTTCTTCCTCTTCAAATGCTGATAAAAGTCCATTTTTTAATGCCTCGATACCTTTAGATCGATCCCTACCATGATTTCTATTCTTAATAAGAATACCTTTCTCCTTGCTGATTGTATGTTTGGCAATGACTTCACGATTCTTACTACTTCGGATGACCAACTGCTTGTTATTGGAGCCTTTTATTTCAAGGAACACCTGGTTATTTCCTTTTGTTTTGTAAGTACCTATCGGTACGGAGTATCGATTAGACTCAAATCTGACTGTGTTGTCCTTCATTACATTTCTTGTTATACTAGACTCATTCATACTTTCTATTGAAAGTAGGCTAGAGACCGGTTGTAAGTGTTGCTTTTCGAGGAGAAACACTTCTGCGGGTCTTTTTTTCGTTGTGTTATGCACATTGTGATTTCCAGTTCGTTCGAGCCATTGAAGCGCTCGTTCATTCCAGTCATCAATATCTTTAAAAACACGACTATCTGCGAAGTTTCCTTTGATAAATTTAACGACATTTTCAATCATTCCTTTTGATTCAGGGTCTGCTTTACGACATAGATGAACCCTAAAGTTCCGTTCTCTCACATACGATTGAAAATCGGTAGTCAGAATTAAATCACCAGCGTTCTCGCTAACCGAAAGTAAATGATCCTGATCGTATACTATTTCGTTAGGCATTCCCCCATAAAAGTGAAAGGCGTTTTCATGGCAGCGAATCGCATCTCTTGTTGTAAATGGTCGATCTTGCCATTCCATGTATTTGTGGCGTGAATGCGCCAAAACAAACGCGA
>NZ_JAMAWN010000057.1:0-809 GCF_023713305.1 Psychrobacillus sp. MER TA 171
TGGTTAAAAATTCCATAAATATACTATTCTTGGATGCACTCTGTTTCTCTGCAGAACTTATGATGACGTACCCTCCCATATCTCTTTGCGTCGCACGCATACATTCCTTCGTTCGGTCTAGTCATAAGGCAGAGGCCGGCTATGCTCCAGCAGGGACTTGAAGTCGAATGTCGCGGTTGTGCCAGCTCTCTATGTCATCCAACTAAGTTAATAACTAATGAAATGGTTCACGCTGCCGTTTGAAGAACAGTCAGGTCTTGTATCATGCGTTCTGACTGAAACATCTGTTTCTTCGTACAGAGGCCATGTGCGATTTTTAATAGTTTGCCACATAAGACCACCATGGCTTCTTTCTTTCTTAAAGGGTTTACTGGGCGTTCAATATAATAATGATACAGTGCCTTAAAGGCAGGATTGTAACGAATCATAGGCAAGATGGCTCGGAAGAGGGCTGCACGCAATTTTCTGCGTCCTCGTTTAGAAATCTTCTTTTGTCCCTTTTGTTCACCCGAGGAGTTCTCCCGTAATGTCAGTCCCGCTAGTTTGATAATTTGGCGTGGACTATGAAAGTTAGTGAACGGCCCTACCTCTGATAACAGCTCGACGGCTGTATTGGGGCCGACCCCCTCGATAGATACCAAAAAGAGATAATCGGGCATATTCTGAGCGATTTCTTGTAACCGTTCTGCCAGTAATTCATACTGTTGTTGAACGAGTCTATATTGCATAACCAAGGTATGAATCTCAAATCGAGCCATCTCCAGGCCTTCGGTCAACCCGATCGAGATTTCAGCGGCTTCCTTGAGTTT
>NZ_JAMAWN010000058.1:0-753 GCF_023713305.1 Psychrobacillus sp. MER TA 171
ATGTAACCGTCAAGTAGAATTGAACACTTTTTGCTAATTTAGAGTGAACACTTTTGCTTAAAACAAATTCTGTCGGTTTTTCATCCGATAACTGTCTCCATTCATGTGTATTACCTCCACACGATGTAAAAGACGATCTAAAATAGCCGTAGTAATTCCTTCATCTCCCATTAATTCTCCCCATTGATCTGGACTCTTATTAGAAGTTAAGATGATGGAACTTTGTTCATAAAGATGATTGATCATTTGGAAGAACAGATTGGCCTCGCGTTGGTCCATCGCCATATACATCAAATCATCAATAATAACTAAATCAGAAGCTCTTAATCGTTTCATCTGTACCTGTGATTTATGCGCAAACTCCTCCGTTTTCAGTAGTTGAATTAATTCTCCCATTGTCACAAAGTAAACTTGATAACCTTTGTTAATAGCCTCGATGCCTAAGCCTACGGCTAAGTGTGTTTTTCCCACTCCTGGAGGACCTAATAAGATCAAATTATACTGTTGCTCCAGCCAATTTATTTCTTGTAGTTGAGTAAGTTGGCGTTCACTTAAAGAATTTTGTGCTTCAATACTAAATTCCAACAGAGTTTTCTGATAAGGGAACCGTGCCCATTTCAACCGTCTTTCCACACTCTTAGCTTCTCTTTTCTTCAATTCAAAGTGGGTAATGGCCTCTAGGAACTCTAAATAGGTCCATGAGGATTTCTCAGCTTCGCGAAGGAGCTGTGGAAGCTCCTCGGCTGTTTCGGC
>NZ_JAMAWN010000059.1:0-709 GCF_023713305.1 Psychrobacillus sp. MER TA 171
GTCCTTCATGGCTCATTCACTTTTGTGAAATAAATATGCGGGTGTGGCGGAACTGGCAGACGCACTAGACTTAGGATCTAGCGCCGCAAGGCGTGGGGGTTCGACTCCCTTCACCCGCACCATTTAACTTAATAACCGAGCGGAAGTAGTTCAGTGGTAGAACACCACCTTGCCAAGGTGGGGGTCGCGAGTTCGAACCTCGTCTTCCGCTCCAAAGATTCATTGAAGTGCCGGGGTGGCGGAACTGGCAGACGCACAGGACTTAAAATCCTGCGGTAGGTGACTACCGTACCGGTTCGATTCCGGTCCTCGGCACCACTTTTATGAATAATTAGCGCCCGTAGCTCAATTGGATAGAGCGTCTGACTACGGATCAGAAGGTTGTGGGTTCGACTCCTGCCGGGCGCGCCATATAACGGGAAGTAGCTCAGCTTGGTAGAGCACTTGGTTTGGGACCAAGGGGTCGCAGGTTCGAATCCTGTCTTCCCGACCAGTTATTATTATTTCGGGGCCTTAGCTCAGCTGGGAGAGCGCCTGCCTTGCACGCAGGAGGTCAGCGGTTCGATCCCGCTAGGCTCCACCATGAACATTGAAAACTGAACATGCAAAACGTTAAGACATACAGCATCAACAAGCTTCGGCTTGATTGACGCAAAACAATTTTTGACATCATTTAATGATGATGCCAGCAAAACAAAATGAGCTTTTT